>BQIZ01000005.1 GCA_021604365.1 Nitrospirales bacterium | reverse complement strand
GGCGATCCCGGTTAGTGACGTGACAGTATAATTGTAGGGAATCGCCATGCCTCTACCGTAACCCATTCCGTAACCCCAACCAGGATACCCATAACTTCCCATACCCCAGGGTCCTCCCATCATCATGGGGCTTTGGTAGCTGACTCCATGCTCCAAATATTTTTCAGATTTGGTAAACACGACCGCATCACTGCCTAATGAAGCCGCCTTTTTAAGAATATAGGTCTGCTCGGTGGCATAACTGCCCGACCCACTACCTTCCATACTCAATTGTGCAATGTCGATATGGGCACAGGAGGGCTCCCGAATTAAAATTTCAACTTCCTGCCATGAGGCTTTGGGTGGAAACGTCTGGGAAGTGAGAAGAAGCGTGTTGACGGACGTACATCCGGTCATGAATATTCCGGAACCGAGGAGCCCTATGAAAACCATGTCTCGCCACACAGGCATGTGCTTGGAGGCATGACGTTCGCTCATGGGAGGTACCGCTCAAACATGCGCCCTTCTGTGATCAGGCGGCGTTCTTCGATCGTATCCCGTTGTCGGCGATAGCCTTCAAGGCTCGTCCGGTACTGGCCTTCATGGAGGCGCCAGGCAGCCCTTAACTCATGCGGCTCACCGGAAATTCCCTGCACTTTTCGTAGCATGGTCTTCGTAAATTGCAAATGTTCAAGTTGCAGTTCCCATTGTTCCAGGTGCAATGTCCATCCTTGAAGATCAAGTGCTCGCAACTCCTGAATGACTTTGTCATGTGTGACAGGGAGATTTTGCAAAAAATCTATGCGTTTTCTGATGTCATCCAGGTTGATGGTCAATTCTCCAATGTGTCTTTCCACATCATTGAGAATGGATTGTAAAGGCCGAATTTCTTCGGCGAGTCCCGACTCAGTTCCCATTCCCGTGAAAATCACGGTCAAAACCACCAGAAGTACCCTCAATCTTTTTGCCATAGACATCTTGTTTCCTTTCTCTTACCTCCAACAGTGCGTTGCCCTATGTATACCGGACAAACCGATCTCTTCCCATTCTGAATCACCGTATCGAATTGCCACAAAGGCCATGTACACTCCTCACCGTCATCCCGTTGACCGAAGTTTTTTCATGTGTCCCTTGATCACAGAAGCCATACACTAAAGCACCGCAAAGCACCGAATAATTATTACGTTCGGAAAACTGCGTCGATTGGTAGTATATGGCCCTCAAACTAAAGATTTCGATGCTTTTGTTGTATGTGTGTTTTTTGGTAAATCACTTGGAATAAGTATCATAATAGTCCTTGAACGCTGAAACATCTCGCACATTATAGGATCGATGGGTATGGGAAGAGACACGACCATGCGCGGCGTCCCCTTCCCCTTAATCCCGAGACGCATTGTAGCTTTTGTATCGGGAATGACTGGATTATAGACAAGCAACCCACATTTCAAAATACCACAGGCTGGGATTTTGCCAACAGTCCTCGTCCATGCTTCCCCTTCTAGGACTGGGGAGAAATACCACTCATCTACTTCAATGGTCGGAGCGAGGGGCATTTCCTCTGCCAGGACCTGAGTCTCCAGCCGTAGGGAAATCCCTGATGAATCACCAAAGCAAAAGCTGGTTTTTTTGCATCTGCCGTGGCCACACCGTCTTGAGCATGGATTGGGGGCGTTTCAAGATTGCTCAGCCCACCGAGGTGAAATTGAGTTCCCCATTCGTCAGTCCCAATATTTTATTACATAATGGGCTCCCCCCTACGGAGCGTTCCTCTGTATCAGGATCGACCATGGTATTCAACACCGGTTCGCATCTCAATTATTTCAAAGTTTACGGGTTTGCACCTTCTCGAATAGCGTGCAGGTCTATGGGAAAAGTCCTGAGGGCTTATACTTTGACCCAGAACGATCATTCAATTGGGATTCAGATGCTAAGGCCGAATGACTACGAATTCACATGCGATCTCCCTTCATGCATGCGAGGGGAATTGTTACCTGGCCAGGTAGATGTGGTGTAAACGTCCTAGCTCGATGGTGTAGGCTATCGACAGGCGGCGGTTAGAGCCAAAGCCATATATAGAGATCCAAAACAGATTATTTCAAGTTTCACCAAAATTTTCGCTCACAGACATCAGAGACACGATGAGATTTTGAGAAACCAGATCATTCACCTTATCTTTCATCCTTTAAGTATGTCAGAATCAGAAAGGGTTCGGTCGCAATGCGTCAAAAACTTTTTCATTTATCGGTGAAGTCGTTTTGAGAACGACAAGGAGGACATCATGGAAGTGCTCACATTACTCATTGCTATCGTCGCGTTAGTGATTGCCATTCTGGCGTTTCAGCGAACGGGCGGGGGAATTCGCGATCTCCGTCGTCAAATGGAAGACCTCAGCGAAAAATCCGAACATGCGACAAAAGGGGCTCGCGATATGACCGCTGATGCCCTCAGTCGCCTGGAAACATTTATTCGTGGACAGCAGAAACCTGCTCCATCGCAGCAGGAACCCCTGGAAGACCAACTTCCAGCCACACCGCAGACCTTTCCTTCAACAGAGCAGGAAAAACCAATAGTCGTACCTCCAACCACACAGCAGACCTTTCCTTCAACAGAACAGGAAAAACCAGTAGTCGAACCTCCGACCACGGAACAGAAACCATGAGACCATGGGTCATACTGACGACGGTATTTTTTCTAGGACTAGGCCTTGGCTTAAGTGGCCCGATGTTAGCGTCACGGTATTTGAATTCCTATCTTCCCGCTTTTTTGAAAGACACCATGCATCCACTTGAGGGATCGGTGACATACAAACAACGCCAAGAGGATCGTTTACTGGTCACCATTACGACTCAAGATGGAAGCATTTTGGCCACCTTTCAACGACAGGTGCCTGAGATTGACCTCCTTATTGAGGAACAAGATCTGGTGACCTTAGACGTGCAGAAATACGAACCTTTTATTCACGACCCCACATTGCTTCGGGTCACCAAACACAAGGAAATGAACCCTGCCCTTGCGGCACCTCCGAATCCGTCCATTCCATCTGCCCCGACAAAGGAATCCGGCTCAATGATTGATTCCCCAGGATCTGCTCCCTAAACTAACGAGGCAGTATCCAACACCTGTTCAACTTGAAGTTGACTCACGTATTTCCCTGGTCTTATCAAAAAAAGAGGTGAAAGTGATTTGGTTAACCGGCGCACGTCAGTTGAATAGGTCCATGCTCTGGATTCTACAAGTTCTCCTGTTAGTGGGAATACTGACCGGCTGCGGTGCCATGAATGCCATTCCCCTTCCCGAGCCGCCAACTGCAGTCCAACAACTCCTCATGGCTCAAGCTGTGGAGCGAAGCTTGCATGGAGAGAACACCATGCCCATTCCCCTAACCAATGGAGATACAGTAAGTCTGGATATGGCTGGATTGAGCGTTGATCAAGGATTGGCCTTTGCACAAAAATTTTTTAAGGGTGCGGTTGGGGGTTGGCTGGGAGGAAGTGGACTAAAAATCGTCATGGATCCAGCTCAAGCCAAGTACCGGATCCACATCCTTGTTCAGGGTTTAGGCGTCGAGCAGCGGTCCTCCTTGTTCGGGTTACCACCGATACAGAGTGCGCTCCTCCCAATTGCCTTGCCCGAGATTGCGATATACGCTTCTCAAAAATTATCAGGATATACCCGATTCCGCCTGGATATTTATGAAACGGCGACGGGACAGTTTGTTCGCTCCACTCCCTGGTTCCAAGGGTCAACCTACTTCAACGAATATACCATCTTGTTTTTTTTCGACTTCGAGTTTACCGATTTGATCGCTCCATTTTGATCTGGTGCTCTTATTTTCAACCAGGAGTCTTCAATCATCCCCGGCCTCTTGGAAACAACCTAAGAACCATTGGTCAAAAAGTTTAATTGCCGCAGACAAAAGCGCTTCTGATAAATCCGTGAATCACCAGAAACCCTTCTCATCCTGGATTCTTCAGGAAGATTTTACTACCACATACAAATGACGTGAGGAACGGACAAGCACCACCAGTATCGCCTGTTCCTTCTTAAGCCGTTTAAACCAGGAGGAATACTCCCTGACGGATTCCACGAGATGCGTATTCAATTCAATAATGACATCTCCTTCTATGATCCCCGCTAATTCAGCGGCACACCCTTCCTCAAGGAAGGAGACCACCGCTCCCTTGGTGACAGGATTCAACCCATATTCCTGAATGGCTGCCTCATCGACATCGGCCACTTCCACCCCGGCAAGCGGATGCTCCACCCGAGGCGTTCGAATACGCCGCACCTGAGGGATCGGTGGTTGCTCACGGATGATCATTCTGACCTTACGCTCTTTTCCATTCTCGATCATACCTAATTCGATCTCTTCTCCAATATTGGCGCGTGTCACTCCCTCCAAAAGCATCTGTCCATCTTTCACGTGTTTCCCTTGGTACTGAAGAATCACCTCTCCGCGGTGTATGCCGGCTTTATCGGCTGGTCCACCAGGAACCACATCGGTTACTAGAGCCCCTTCCCCGCTTTTCAGGCCAAACCACGGAGCCAGCTCCACCGTCATTTCCTGTACCCCCAGACCTAAATATCCTCGGACAATCTTTCCATTATGGATTAATTCGTCTAACACAGGTCTTGCCAATGAAGAAGGCACAGCGAACCCCACCCCCTGATACCCACCATTTTGAGAGGCTATTGCCGTATTAATGCCAACTAATTCTCCCCGTGTGTTCACCAACGCTCCACCGGAATTTCCAGGGTTAATTGCCGCATCGGTCTGAATAAAATCTTCAAAGCGGGCTAACCCCATCCCTCCTCGATCAAGAGCGCTGACGATACCAAGCGTCACCGTTGAATTCAGACCAAACGGGTTGCCAACAGCCAGTACATATTGGCCAACAGCTAACGAGGAGGAATTTCCCCAGGGAATCACTGGAAGGTTTTCAGCCTGAATTTTAATAACCGCCAAATCTGTTTCCGGATCCGCACCAACCACCTTGGCTGAAAATTCACGCGCATCTGGAAGAGTGACAAGGAGATCACGGCTTTCGGCGATCACATGATTATTGGTCACAATATATCCGTCGGAAGACAAGATGACTCCTGACCCTGAACCCTTTTGACGTTTGCGAATACCCGGTGGCGGTTGGCCCTCCCCAAAACCTCTAAACGGAAGTGGAACGCCTCCACCCAGAGAATCGACAATATCAATGGTTGCGGTGATATTGACCACAGACGGGGTCACCGCCTGAGCCACGTCTTCGAATCCTCCTTGCTTTAAGGTCTTTTCCTCCGTTCGTTCTACGGCCGACTCTGATGGTTCACCCGCCCATCCAAGAGTTCTCTCCATTCCGACACTCACGGCAAAAACACCGGCACAACCGATCCACATCGCCAAGGCCGAACTAAAGACCTGTGGGAGCCAATGACGCCTCACCTTCTTCTTATTGCTCATTTTTATCCCCATAATCAGTTCTTGATGCCTGTACTGCGTTCCCAAAAAAGAATCTGCGATGGGGTAAATCCCCGAATGTCCCCAATAATCCATCAGGCAAATTATTCTTACACTCCATTCACCGTAGGCCCTCCCCATCCTCAAGCTTCTTTACTGGAGCGAATCGAAGGTTTTTTCAAATGAGGGTGACGCCCTCCTCAAGGAACACGACGAAAAAAAACATGCGTTTCCCCGAATAGGAGAGCATCGCAACCAGAGGTTAGGAGGCGAGGGAGAGTCTCTACTAAAGCAACGACTATTTAATTCCGGAATAATACCGGATAATATCAGAAACGGAGACGACCCCGACGATCCGGTTACTTTCTGTTACCGCAAGATGGCGGGTCGCTTTTTCTTTCATCAGGCGCACAGCTTCCACAATTGGATCACTGGTCTCAATGGTGACTAACGGTTCACGCATGCAGGTCTTCACCGTAGTTGTCACGGGGTCTGTTCCGGACGCAACAACCTCTCGAGTCAATTCTGTTTCAGTGATATATCCCAAAAACTCATCTCCACTTTGGACCAACACTGAACCGATCTTCCATTTTTGCAAGCATTGCGCGACTTCCTGCAACGTGGCGTCATGCGACACCAATCGGACTGTTTTTGCCATATAGTCTGACACGATTGGACCGGCACCTTGTAGTTTCCTGGATTCCTGCGAGAGAGAGGCGCGCCTCGCCTCCAAATCCGCGATTCCGCTTTCCAGCACCCGCTGACGTTGCCGGATCGTTTCACGTTGTGACTGATGAATGGTGCCTTCCTGTGCCTCTTCGGGAAGATTCATCAACCCCCCGGCCTCTCCAAGTTGAGCATAGTCATAGGTATCTAAGAGCGGAGAAGAACTGCCGAACGCATCGGAGAGAATATCTTCAGTTGCGTAATCAAATTCGTTTAAGGCGTCCATGGAAGGCTCATTTGTCAAAAATTTTCTCAAGATCTCCAACTGCTGACGAATCCGAGTAATATCTTGATCCAATGTACCCACTCGATCCGTTTTTGACGTCTTGGATGATTCCATAAAGCCTCCTCTCCTCAATGATTAAGATAAAAATGAGCGAAAAAACGATACTACCCTACCATTAATGAGTAGGCAATCAGAAGTTTTCATGGAATGGAAAGCCCCTCCCGAGGCGGAATGGGGGTGGGGTGGAGCAGAGTTGAAGAGGGCACCGCCCCCAACTGATCAATGATCAAGTTTCCAACAAACTTGAAAGCAAGGTGGCAAGCCCCAAGAAACTAAAAAACCCGACCACATCGGTGATCGTCGTTAACACAATGGAGGAGGATTGCGCCGGATCCTGTTTGAGTGCCTTCAAGGCGATGGGAATGATCGCGCCGGATAACCCAGCAATGACCATCGAAATAATCATGGACAACCCGATGATGAAGACCAATCCCAGAGACCGGCTCCATAAGCCCACGGCAAAACAGGCTGTGGCAGAGACAGCCAGTCCATTTAAAAATGCGACATAGACTTCTTTTCCACTGACCCGGAACCATTGGGATGGTCGAATATCCCGTAAAGCCAACCCGCGAATGACTACAGCGAGGGATTGAGCCCCGGTATTGCCAGATTGCCCGGCGACAACCGGAAGCAGGACGGCCAGGGCCGTAAATTTGGCAATGGTTCCTTCGAACATTCCCACGACAAAAGCAGCCGCAAATGCCGTTAACAGGTTGAGCTGCAACCACGGCAATCGTTTTCGGACGGAAAACCATACAGGAGAAAGCGCACGCTCATCCTTATTCGCCCCCACCATCGTGAGCAGATCCGCACTCGCATCTTCCTGACTGGCTTTAATAATGGCTTCGTTTCGGACAACGCCTAACAGCCGTTTATCCAAATCCACAACGGGAATCGTAAAAAAATGACGTTCACCAAAGAGTTCGACAATCTCTTCACGTGACTCCAAAGGATGAATGGTGGGAAGATCCTGAACCATGACCGACTGCAATTTTTCTTCGGGATCCACCAGCAGCAAGTCACGAACGGAAATCCGGCCCACAAGCTTTTGGTTTCGATCAATGACATAGACATCGTGAACATCTTTTTGTGCTCTGATCCGCACCTGGACCATGGCTTCCCGAACCGTGCTTTCCTCCTGTAACACAAAAAATTTTGGATCCATAATACGACCGACGGATTCCTCCGGGTAAGTCATATAGGACCGGATTTCCTGTGCATACCGTTCAGGGACTCGGAAAAGAATCGCCCGTTGCAGATCGTCGTCTAATCGTTGAAACAAGGAGGCAGCCAATGACGGCGAAAGATGCGGCACAACCTGCTTCAGGAGATCGGTGGGCATAATCGCCAAGGTATCCGCGGCGACGGGAGGAGTGATACAGGCTAGTAGATTCGCGGCATTTTTCGGACTGGTTCCTTGCAAAACACGCAGAATATCCTCCACCGGATACCCTTCCAGAATACGTGCGGCTTCCTCATGATGGTTCTGAAAAAATGCCTCGTTGAGAAGATGACCTCTTCCCCGAACTTTTGTGCCGCTCTGCGTGGTCACATCCTTCACCCTATTTTGTTCCGATCTTGCAGGGTTTCCGCAACATCGGTCATTAAACGAATGCCGGTTAACGAATACACTTCCCAAAGTTGCATGAGCGAATCACTCACCGAACCCAATGGGGCCTTGCCTCCGACATCTTTCTCAATCCTGCGTAACATTCGATATCGCAAGGCGCCAAAAAAGGTTCCCCATCGATCCACCACCGGCAATGTATGAAACCGGCTCCACTCAGAATGTTTGAGAATTTCTTCCAGATTGGCCTCTGCTGATAACGTGGTGATCTGGGTCTCCATTAATGTTCCGACTAAATGATCAGACCGATCAATCAGCAGTTGCCTCAATGTGAGAACACCTTCTAATTTGCTATCGCGATCGATGACATAGACATAGTACATGGCTTTCTGGCCATAAGTACGAATACGGTCTATAGCCTCTTCGACGGCAATATCCGGTGGGAGCGTAAACACCTGAGGATCCGCTAAGCTTCCGGCCGTGTTGGGTGAATACCTCAATGCACGGCGAAGGGTGGCCCCCATCGGATTATCCAACCGGTCTAATATTTCCTGGCGAACGGGTTCCTCAAATTGCCGAAGAACCCCGATAGCAGATGTGGCATTCATGGCGCTTAAGACACCCGCTCCGAGATCTTTCGAAAGCTCTTCGATGATTTTGGCAGTGGATACCGGCAAGCAATGCTCTAACACACCAGCGATTTCTTCGCCGGGCAAAGCCTCCAGGAGCGAAGCCGATTCATGGGGATCGAGGGATTCCAAATGACGAGCCGCTTCCACGGGATGGGCCTGCAGATACCCAAGAGTCAGCCGATGTTCGAGTTCCATAGGCTAATGCTCAGTATGGGTGATGACGGCTGTTGTTTCGGTGACCTGGGTAGCAGGAACAATGACCCGTCCCTCCCTGGTTTCTAACACGACCGAGATGGGTGTCACCGCAACCACGGTTCCCTGGTTCTCCCCGATTTTTACGGTCATGCCTACCCGAACCATTGATCCCAAATAATGAGCAGCAATGAGATTGGCCACGGCAGTTCGTGATCCCAACCCAAACGACAATGCCGCACCTCCGATCAACCCCGCCAATAAGATAACAATGGTATTGTTCAATAATTCTGTATTAATCCCGAGTGCATCAATGGCCGTCACCACGATCAACAGGACCACTGCCACATAGACCGCCTGGGCCACCATCGTCCCGTGGGTAATCCCTGCCGAGCTACACGTCATGGTAATCAATTCACGGACAAAGTTCGCGGCGATTAAACCCAGAACCAGCACCAACACGGCAATTCCGACTTTGGGAATATAGTAGGCAATACTCGTCAACGCATCCGAGACCATCGTTAAACTCAGGGTGTCAGAGGCTTGAATGAGAAAGACCAGGAAAATAATCCAAAAACCAATCATCCCTAATATTTCTGAACTTTTCTGCTTGGTTCCAGATCGTTCCAACAAGGTTTGCACGGCGGTTCGACTCAGCAACCGGTCAAACCCCATCAATTGCAACAAGCGGGTTACCACGACAGACACCAGCCTGGCCAGCACATAGCCAAGACCCAACAGCATGCAGGCCAAAATCAGAGTGGGAAGATAGGCAACTATTTGGGCCAGGCTCGCAGTAACCGCCTCGGTTAAGCCATCCACCCATCCGGCCATCGTTAGTTTTTTCTCTTGCATATGAAGGATCGCCCTCTCTTCCTGATCAACCTACTTAGAGGAAATGCCGTGTTTTCCCAACCAGATTCGATGGTCATGGGAATATTGACAATCGTTGATCATAGTCCCCTCTTAGACATCACGCAACTGACATTTGGGCGAGATACCTCATTTGATTCAATTTGGTTTACAACCTGACTGACCATCCTTAAATAGGGAAGAGTTCATGAAACCGTTTCCCTGCACATCTGATGCGTGCCTCCGCCCTTCCTTCGTTCCCGTTGCATAGCCTGAGCAAAACCCAGGATAGCCGGATCTCTCAGCCAGGCAGTCAACTCTCGACCAATCCGAACCCGCCAGGAAGGATAGACTGAGTCCGGTGCTCCAGGCAGATTAGGCGTATCAATTTCTGCCAACAGATCTTCAAGCTGCACGATAAGCAGGCGGGAGGGTGTCCTGGCTAAATACCGGTATAGGACTTGAATCATGTCGACCGAAAGGCTAGAGGGCATCGCCTTGGCAGAACAGAGGCCCTCCCGATGTAAAGCCTCCCATAACCGTTTCCGATCAGCAGCACGCCCTCGCTGATCTTGCTCGATATCCTTTTTCCTGAGATACACACCCGCTTCCTGCCTAATGAGGATATCTCGTCCAACCCAAAAACCTTTAAGGGTAGGGAGGTCATGTGTCGTTGCGGCCACAAGCGCCTGCTCAGGATAGGCATGTGGCGGGATCATGGCTCCTCCGTCCTCTCGTTCAAAAAATAGCAGGCGATAGGAGAGAAGTCCGGCCGCATCTAATTTTTCTCGAATGGCAGGAGTGACCGCACCAAGATCTTCCCCAACCACCATCACCTTTCGTCGCACACTTTCTAAAGCCAGGATCGCCAAAATTTCATCCACATAGGTTCTGACATAGACGCCATCCTTACCTGTTCCGCCTTGGGGAACCCAGAACATCCGAAACAAGCCCAGGGCATGGTCGATTCGGAGGACTCCTCCATGTCGCATGTTTTGCCGTAAGGTTTCTCGAAGAAACCGATAACCGTCTTCCCGCAATCGAACGGGATTGGGAACGACCAGTCCCCAACTTTGTCCATTGAGATTAAAGGCGTCCGGTGGCGCACCGACGGTGATGTTTGATGCAAGCTGATCTTGAAAGACCCAGGCGTCGGCTCCATCGGGATGAATGCCAACCGGTAGATCGTGATACAACCCGAGAGACAACGAATGTTTCTTCCCGACATGGTCAAGTTGCTGTAATTGCAACTCACATAGCCATTGAACATATTGATAAAATTGTACTCGAGTGGCATAGGATCGTTGAAAAACTTCCACATCAGGGGACTGGGGATGCTGAAAGGCTTTCGGCCAGGTACGCCAAGCCACCGTTTCCATGTGTTCCGTCAAGACCTGAAACGTGCAAAACATTGTCAGATGCGGGTGGAAGCCGGACACAAACCTGGTAAACGCCCTCCCACGTGCCGTGAGGGTTTTAGGCTGGAGATGATGCCGTCGAAAGACTCGAAATAATTCCTCGAGGACTGTCCATTTCAATTTCTCTACGGCTGCATAGTCGACCAGTGGACTCTCCCGAAGCTGTTGGAGGGTATGCTGAAATTTTGCACTCTTGGCTTTTTGTCGAAGACTGGTCGAAGTCCGCCATTCGTCCACGCCTTCCAGATTCAAATACATGGGACTCCAGAAAAGGCGGCTGGAAGGGGAATACGGGCTCGTTAACCCTGACGCCGGGATATGCAGAGGATTGACCCCGACGGTGGCCACCCCCCAACGAGTCCCTGCCACTTTCATGACGTCCCCTAAATCTCGAAAATCCCCAATCCCCCAATTCTTTCGGGATCGTAGGCCATAGAGCTGCAGCGAAATTCCCCAAGCCCGTTTAGGCGAAGAAGGGAGATAACATTTCCTGGGTGCCACAATGAGCAGGGTCTGGCCCTCAATTGTTCGTTTCGAATCAAACTTCACACGGACCGAAAGACGGAAGTATCCTAGCGGAAATTTTCCCGAAAGAGGGAAATGCACCTGGACATATTTAACTCCTTGAATTGTCTTCTCGGCTTTCACTTCCCCACCGGCGCCTCGCAGTGTTAGGTCCCGACAGCCTCCGTTCTCATCCGTCACCTGGATAGTGAGGGAAACCTTCTCCAAACTGATATCTTCAAGAGGAAGAGACAGAGGTAATACGAACGGGGAATCAGAAGGATACCGCACCACCACTGAATCAATAACCTGTGTCCAGGTTTGTGACGCCGCATAAGAAAGGGAGTCACGAATTTCCTGTTTCGATGAGGCCTTCACCCCCATGCTTGCCAGGACTTGCCTGAGATGAGTCACCGTGACCTGTCGCTCAACACCTAATCCATCATGATAAACGGATCCAATGCCATACTGCTGACCTAACTGCCAAATGGGCTTCGTGGCAAATTCATGGTTATTCATCGTTGTCACTCAAAAAATATTTCTTAATGGCTATTGGTGAGGAAATCTCTCTCAACCCTTCCTCATACTCAGTTGGTTGCATCCGACTAATGAAGGTGGCTTGATGACGAACCACGCATCCACTGCTTTATTCATATTCGCCACCCCAGGTTTTAAGGGTTTTCCAGTCATGCCCTGTGGCAGAGTATCTTCCATTCACAAACCTACGTATTCCTTGCGTTTAATCATTGTAAGGGAAGATCTATCTTGTGTCTTCTACAAACCTCGTTGTTAACTACCGAAAAAACAGATCCGAAAAATCAAATTTGGCGAGTTCAACACTCACTTGAGTCTTAGCATGAGAACCTTTCCACCCACTCCTAGAAAAACTCCTTTTCCTCTTTTCGCAACTCTGCAATGGCCATACAGAATGACTCACCCCTGCCAGGCAGCTTGGACGAAGAGCCCTATATCCGGTACAATAACGAATATGTGAGTCAGGATGGGGTTCCTCCAAATTTAGACATGCATAGGAGCTGAGAAACGAATCATGCCCCCTAAGACACCAGACGAAAAACCAGTCAAGAAAAAACCGTCAGCCACAAAAAAAACGCCACCTGCAGGCAAGACGGCCTCAAAAATCAGCAGAAAATCCGGAGCATCGGCGACAACCAAACGCCCAGCGGTGTCTCAGACAAAACACCAGGATCCCCAGACCTCCTATCCGGATCCCTCTATGGCTCTATCCGAAGAATTGCGGGAACGGATTGCCCAACGCGCCTATGAAATTCATCACCGGCGCGGAGGCCAACATGGCAGTGATTGGGAGGATTGGCTTCAAGCCGAGCGTGAGATCCTCTTACAGCAGACTCCGCCAGTTTAGTGGACGATTGGAATATTGATTTTTGAAAACCAGACACCCATTACTCACGGACATTCAAACAATGGAGGATATCTCACATGGATAACGACACTCGATATGTCTTACTCGCTGGACTTTCATTAATGGTCGGAGTGGTTCTCGGAACGGGACTGGGGCTGTTAATGGCTCCCCAGTCAGGATCCCGAACCCGTCGTCAGTTAAAGAACATGATGGAAGATGCCAGCGAACGGGCCGGAGAATTTGCGGATGATGCCAAAGAGGCGGTCACCGGCATGGTGGAGCGCAGCAAAAAATTTGTGGTCTAGCGGACTGAGGCCAGATGTGCCATTTTCCCCTGAAGGCCTATGTCGCCCTTTCCGCTTGCCCATTTCGCCTTAGACTGGGGCATAGTGGTTGATTCATTACTATGCACAAGCGTTAATCGGGCCCGGTGATAGGTGGCAATGGAGTCTTTGGTCAGGATTTCGGAGTTCGGAACAAGGCAAGCCCCCGGGAAACTAAATGGTAGGGTTGGCCTCCTTTCAGCAATTTCGTATGTTTGGGACTTTTCTTCTCAACAGGCACACCTGTGTCAAACTCCAACTCCCACCGCACCGACTTGGTGTGAGCAGGGAGAATAAAATCCACATCCTCATGATGGGCATTTATTAATACGAGAAACGTCTCATCCACAATGGGCCGCCCCTGACTATCTTTCTCCACAATAGCATCCCCCGCTAACCGAATTCCCAAGGTTCGAAGCCCCATCTGCCAATCTTCATGGGACATTTCTTTTCCATGCGATCCGAACCAGGCAATATCCTTCACCTCTGAGTCCTCTACCCGGCGCCCTTGAAAAAACCTCCGGCGTTGAAACACCGGATGGGTTTTTTTTATGTCAATGAGCAGTTTCACAAAGTCCAGCAATCCAAGTTGGGATCGCGTCAGGTTCCAATTCACCCAACTTAACTCGTTATCCTGGCAATAGGCATTGTTATTCCCCTGCTGCGTACGACCCAATTCATCTCCACCACAGATCATCGGCACTCCCTGAGATAACAACAGGGTGGCGAAAAAATTCCGGACCTGTCGATCACGTAATTCCTGAATCGCGGGATCATCGGTCGGACCTTCGACACCACAATTCCAACTATCATTGTCATCGGTCCCATCCCGATTTCCCTCCTGATTGTCATCATTATGCTTGTGGTCATAAGACACTAAATCCTGGAGAGTAAATCCATCATGAGCGGTCACAAAATTGATACTGGCATAGGGTTGCCGCCCGCTTTCTCCATAAAGATCGCTGCTCCCGGACCAACGATTGGCGACTTCCCCAAGTAATCCACCATCCCCCTTCCAATACCGGCGTATAGAATCGCGGTACTTTCCATTCCACTCCGCCCACCCAGGTGGGAAATTCCCCACCTGATAGCCGCCTTCTCCCAAATCCCAGGGTTCCGCGATCAGCTTCACCTGCGACAACACGGGATCCTGGTGAATGATGTCAAAAAAGGCACTGAGTCGATCCACATCATGTAACTCACGTGCCAGTGCGGATGCCAGATCAAAACGGAAACCATCCACATGCATATCGATCACCCAATACCGCAAGCTGTCCATGATCAGCTGTAAGGTCCGTGGATGTCGGACATTCAGCGTATTTCCACAGCCGGTGTAATCCATGTAATAGCGTGGATTGTCCGGGGACACGCGATAATAAGAGGCGTTATCAATCCCCCGGAATGATAGGGTCGGCCCGAAATGATTTCCCTCTCCTGTATGGTTATAGACCACATCGAGAATGACCTCGATGCCGGCACTATGAAGTTTCCTGACCATGGACTTGAACTCGTCAACCTTTTCTCCTCCACCGGGAAAAGCCGAATACCGGATGTCCGGGGCAAAATACCCAATGGAATTGTACCCCCAATAATTGGTGAGACCCTTTTCCTTCAAATAAAGATCATTCACAAAATGTTGGACCGGCAACAATTCCACGGCGGTAATTCCGAGCGATTGCAAATATTCAATAATCGGCGGAGACGCCAAGCCCGCATAGGTTCCCCGCAGTGATTCAGGAACATCCGGATGCCGCATCGTCATGCCCTTGACGTGGACTTCATAGATCACGGTCTGCTCCCAGGGAGTATTCAGAAGTTGGTCGCCTCCCCAGCTAAAGGCCTGGTCGACAACCACCCCTTTCGGAATGTTTGCCGCATTGTTGCGATCATCGATGGAGAGATCACCTGCCGGATCTCCAAGACGGTAGCCAAACATGGAATCGGACCATCGCACGACCCCCGTCAAGGACTTCGCATACGGATCAATGAGAAGCTTGGCAGGATTAAACCGGTGTCCAGCCCCAGGATCATAAGGCCCATGCACCCGGTATCCATAGAGTTGACCGGGACGCACCTGAGGTAAATATACATGCCAGACTTGATCCGTTCGTTCCTCAATAGGAATCAGATGGGTTTCCCGATCCTGAAGTTCATCGTCAAACAGACAAAGATCCACACCAGTCGCATTTTCGGAGAACAGCGCAAAATTGACTCCCTGCCCATCCCATGTGGCACCAAGCGGGTATGATCGACCTGGCCAAATTCTCATAGATTCTGCTCTCCTGGAAATGTGTTTCTGATTATGACAAATTGCGGAGGACGATAATACAGTATATCTTAAGATGCAGCAAAAGGAATAAGCCGCTGCTGGGGTTCCCTGGTCACCGCCTATTTGTTAAGCTTTCCATCATCAGCAGGCATTTCCCCCACAATTTAAATGATCGAAAAGACCAGCAGGGAGGAAACACGTTTGGAAAAATTAAAGGCCGTACGATGGCAACTAGAATTGGGCGCATCGTGCATCGACGCCTCTTCTGTGGAGTTCAGGGTGTGGGCACCCAAGGCTCAGTCGGTGGCCGTCAACATCATGGGAAGTGCTGAGGACCCAACTCCTCTCAGCCAGGAACCCTTTGGATATTGGAAAGGCACCGTGCAGGACATTTCTCCAGGCACCCGCTATCAATATGTATTAAATCACACCATTGAGCGTCCTGATCCAGCTTCCCGATCGCAACCGAATGGCGTGCATGGCCCCTCGGAAATTATCGATCCTCTTTCATTTTCCTGGACAGATCCGTCCTGGCGTGGCCTGCCTCTGGAACAATACATTATCTACGAGCTTCATACCGGCACCTTCACAAAGGACGGGACCTTTGACGCCATCATCAACAGTCTAACCTATTTGCGTGATCAGATTGGTATCACCGCCATTGAACTTCTGCCGGTCGCCCAATGCCCTGGGTCCAGAAATTGGGGATACGACGGAACTTTTCTCTTTGCACCGCAGCACAACTATGGTGGACCCAACGGCCTCAAGCGATTGGTCAATGCCTGTCATGCAGCCGGTCTTGCGGTGATCATGGACGTGGTCTATAACCACCTGGGTCCAGAGGGAAATTACCTTGGTGATTTTGGCCCATACTTTACCGATACCTATAAAACCCCATGGGGGAGCGCCCTCAACTACGATGGACCCGAAAGCGACGCTGTCAGACAGTTCATGATCAGCAATGCGGTCTATTGGATTCAAGAGTATCACATTGATGCGTTACGCCTGGATGCGATTCACGGCATCTTCGATTTCAGCGCCAAGCATCTTCTTCAGGATATTGGGGAAGCGGTCCATGCGGTTGGACAACGGCTCAAGCGGCAGGTACAGGTGATTGCCGAAAGCGACCTGAACGATGTCCGCATCATTTCACCCATCTCACGAGGAGGGCATGGGCTGGACGGGCAATGGAGTGATGACTTTCATCATGCCCTGCATGCCGTACTCACAAAAGAGCGTAAGGGCTACTATGAAGACTTTGGGCAACTAAAAGATTTGGTTAAGGCCATACGAGAAGGCGTGGTCTATTCAGGACAGTATTCTCCACATCGGCGACGAAAACATGGCAATTCCTTCAAGCCATGTTCACCAACGCAGCTTGTGGTGTGCGCCCAAAATCATGATCAAATCGGCAATCGCGCACAAGGAGATCGCCTTAGTACCCTGGTGAGCTTTGAAGCCCTCAAAGTCGCCAATGCCACGGTGCTGCTCTCACCTTATCTTCCTCTCTTATTTATGGGAGAAGAATATGGTGAAACCGCGCCATTTTTATATTTCATCGACCACGGGGATCCTGCGTTAATTGAAGCAGTCCGACAGGGGCGAACAAGAGAATTCGCGGCGTTCGGATGGACGGACATTCCCGACCCCTATGCTCAAGAGACCTTCGATCGTTCCACCATTCATCCCTGTCTTGAGACCAATCCCCAACACCAGGCCCATGCTCGGTGGTGTCAGGCGTTGATTCATCTGCGCAAGTCTATTCCAGCATTAGGCACAGGCGCGAAAGGCCATAGAATCCAGATTGGGTCCCATGCGAAAAGTCAGTTACTGATCATTCATCGCCGTGCCAAACAGGGACCTGACGCACTCATGCTTCTAGGGTTTCACCACAAGGCATCATTAGCGTTAGTCAAGCTTCCAAAAGGGAATTGGGAATCCAGACTTGATAGTGGAACCTTCGCCCCTGGCGATCAAGAGGAACTTCTGGCTCCCTCCAACCTTCACATTCAGACTGTAGAACAGGTCTCTCTCAAACTTCCTCCCTATCCGGCCTGGATTTTTCTGAAAGCTGACTAGATTCAGCACAAGACCAAAAATGACGAGCATGAAAATGAAGAGTTCGCATCTCTACAATTAAAGTATGTCCCGTGAAGAATGGAAGTCGTTGTGGACTCACAACTCAAATCTGCTCGAGTGAGATGAAGGACATACTTCTTACCGAGATCTTGGGAACTTAGACAGGCTTAAAAAAGACCGCGGCTAAGGGCGGAATCGTGATGAGCACAGAAAATGGTTGCCCATGCCAAGACATGTCTTCGGATTGGACCCCACCACCATTCCCCATATTGCTTCCACCGTACATCTCTGAATCACTGTTCAACAGCTCTCGATAATATCCGGCAGTCGGCACGCCCATTCGATAGGCTTCTCGGGGAACAGGAGTGAGATTCAGGGCACAGACCACAATATCGGAAGGATCTTTGGCGCGCCTGAAATACGTGAGCGTCGAATTATCACTGTCATGAAGATCGATCCACTGAAACCCTGTCCAATCATAGTCATTTTGATGGAGCGCGGGTTGTGAGACATATAATCGATTGAGATCAGCGACATAACGCTGAAGTCCCCGATGCCGATCGTACTCAAGCAAATGCCATTGAAGGCTATCATCATGGTTCCATTCCCACCATTGGCCGATCTCGCATCCCATAAATAGCATTTTCTTTCCAGGATGCCCCCACATGTGTCCATACAAGGCCCGCAAATTCGCAAATCGCTGCCATTCGTCCCCGGGCATTTTATCCAGAAGCGATTTCTTGCCATGGACCACTTCATCATGAGAAAGCGGGAGTACAAAGTTTTCGGTAAAGGCATAGACTAATCCGAAAGTCACGTTATGTTGATGGTATCTCCGATAGATCGGATCCAGGCTAAAATAATCGAGAGTATCGTGCATCCACCCCATATTCCATTTAAAGGTAAATCCCAACCCTCCGACATAGGTCGGTCTGGAGACCCCTGGCCATGCGGTGGATTCTTCCGCAATCATGACAATGCCGGGATGTTCCTGATGAGCCACGGTGTTCAGCTCCTTCAAAAATTCCACCGCTTCCAGATTTTCTCTTCCCCCGAATTTATTGGGAATCCATTCACCGGATTTTCTCGCATAATCGAGATACAGCATCGACGCGACAGCATCCACGCGAAGACCATCGATATGGTACCGGTCGAACCAACTCAGTGCGCTATTGATCAGAAAGTTTTTGACTTCAGTTCGGCCGTAATTAAAAATCCGGCTATTCCATTCTGGATGAAACCCCAGCCTCGGGTCGGAATGGTCATATAAATTTGTCCCATCAAACCAGGCCAACCCATGGGGATCTTCGGGAAAATGGGCTGGAGCCCAATCCATCAGGACCCCAATGCCGGCCTGATGACAGGCATCCACAAATGCCATAAAGTCCACAGGAGTGCCAAACCGGCTTGTTGGTGCAAAATACCCGGTGGCTTGATACCCCCAGGACCCGTCAAACGGATGTTCGGTCACCGGCATCAACTCAATGTGGGTAAACCCCATTTCCTTCACATAGGGAATGAGGTTTTGGGCTAATTCAGAGTAGGTCAACCATCGGGACCCTTCCTCTGGAACACGTTTCCATGATCCCAAATGCACCTCATAGATGGACCAAGGCTGAGTGAGGGGATCACAGGTTTGCCTGGCTGTCATCCACTGCCCGTCCCCCCATTCATACCCCGAAAGATCACGAACCACGGAGGCCGTTTTTGGTCGCAGTTCAGCGGAAGAGGCATACGGGTCCGCTTTCAAAAACGGCCCATCCCCATTTTGCGGTAAAATTTCCAACTTATACACTGCACCATCATTCATATCCGGAATAAATAACTCCCAGATTCCTCCCCCTCCCCGACTTCTCATCGGATGCCGGCGCCCATCCCATTCATTGAAGTCTCCGACCACGCTCACTCGCTTAGCATTTGGGGCCCACACAGCAAAATTCACCCCTTGAACTCCTTGATGGATGCAGACTTGTGCCCCAAGTTGGTCATACGCTTTATAGAGTTTGCCCTCACCGAACAAATGTAAGTCAAAATCTGAGATGAGCGGGGGAAAGGCATAGGGGTCATGGCGTTGGCTGGCTTTCCCCTGACGATCGACGATGCGGAATTGATAATCCGTGCCAAGTGGATGACCGTTCCACCTTGCCTCAAAGACCCCATCAGGATGGACGAGCTTCATGGGAATAGGAGTGCTACCGTTTATCCCAGGAAGCAACACCACCTCGGCAGCCTCAGGCAGAAAAGCCCTGATGCAGATATCAGAAGAATCCGGCGAATCGCCCTGATGAGGACCTAATACGGAAAACGGATTCCATTCAATGGCAGAAACCAGGCGTTGAAAACGATTTGAGAGTATTGGCATTGCCAATGAGTCCTTTCTATGTTAATTAACAATATCCTAACATACCAAAAGGGACTATGTATTCTGCACTGTTGTCGTTGCTGCTTCTGCTATTTTTTGCTGTTGCCTTTTCTATACAAAACTCCGAACCCATCATTTTGAATTTTTTTGCCTGGACCTTCCAAGGGTCCCGGGCGGTCATGTTACTCACGGCTTTGGGCTTAGGTGTTAGCCTGACCCTGCTGGCTTCATTGCCCTCCTATATTAAAAAAAGCCGGTTGATTGCCAAACAACAAAAAACGATCGCGGCACTGGAACGATCCGTCGCCGAGTTAACCAATCCTCCGTCCAACACCTAAATCTATATGAAAAGCTCTACTGGATCCCGTCGCAAAAAAATCACAGAACGAACGCCCCAAAAAATCCTTGCCATGATCATGGCTGGTGGAAAAGGTGAACGGCTTATGCCGTTAACGGAACAAAGAAGTAAGCCATCCGTGCCCTTTGCCGGCACCTATCGGATTGTCGATTTTGTTCTTAGCAATTTCATTAATTCCGGCATCCAGTCCATGTATGTTTTGGTGCAATACCGTTCCCAATCCTTAATTGAACATCTCAGAAGGGCCTGGCGTTTTGGTGGCACCAACCGTCAAAACTTTATAACGGTCGTCCCTCCCCAAATGAAGGGACGCGGCAAATGGTATGAAGGGACAGCGGATGCCGTCTATCAGAATATTAACCTCATTCAGGACTTCGCGCCGGGATTGGTGGCCGTCTTTGGAGCCGATCATATTTATCGGATGGATGTCCGGCAAATGGTCCAATTTCATCTTGACCAAAAAGCGGATGTGACCGTCGCGTCACTTCCTGTTCCAATTCAGGCAGCAAAAGGGTTTGGAATTGTCGAAGTCGATGCCGACCATCAAATCATCGGGTTTGAGGAAAAGCCGGCCTCTCCCAAACCCATGCCTGAAAATCCTGAGATGGCCTTTAGTTCTATGGGGAATTATATTTTTAACGCCGACATTCTTGTGAAAATTCTGGAACAAGACGCCAGTCAAGCCGGCACTCACGATTTTGGCAGGAACATCATTCCATCCCTCATCAAATCTCACCGGGTTTTAGCTTATGACTTCATGGACAATGTGGTTCCCGGCATTCATCCTTATGAAGAATGGGGGTATTGGCGCGATGTCGGAACGCTGGAGGCCTATTGGCAAGCCAACATGGACATCTTGGGAGAGTCGCCGATCCTTGACTTACGAAATGTCAAATGGCCTATTCTGACCGATGCGTCCGTTGAACCCGTTGCCAGTCTAGTCCGATCCCACATGGATGATGCCATGGTCGGCCAAGGCAGCCTCGTCGTAGAGAGTACTGTGAAACGTTCCATCATTGGACGTAATGTCAGAATTGGAGAAGGCTGTACCATTGAAGAATCGATTATTCTTGATGGGACACTCATTGGCTCCAATTGCCATCTTCACCGTTGTATTATTGATCGATTTAACATTATCTCGTCCGGAACCACACATGGTGACCAACACGGACGAGACAGTCGTCGATCCACAGCCGGGAAGCTCGGCCTCACCCTTTTCCCCCGTGGGCAATCGTATGGCGGACGGGCCATTCACTCCTCACCCTCCTCTTTAACATAAAGGAGGGAGCATGACTCCTCTGCTTCTGCACATTCCGCTTTCGACCTATCGCCTGCAATTCAACTCGTCGTTCACATTCCAGGACGCCTCTCGCATTCTTCCCTATCTCTCTCAACTTGGTATCACCGACTGCTACGCCTCACCCTATTTGAAAGCCGCTCCAGGGAGCACTCATGGATACGACGTGGTTGATCCCACGGAATTAAATCCAGAGATTGGGACGGAAACCGAGTATCAGGCATTTATCCAAGCACTGCACCAGCATGGCATGGGTCAGATTCTGGACGTCGTGCCAAATCATATGGGAATAGCCGGATCGACGAATCTTTGGTGGCAGGATGTCTTGGAAAATGGTCCATCTTCTCATTACGCCACCTTTTTCGATATTGACTGGACACCGGTGAAGCCTGAATTGGAAAACAAAGTCCTTCTTCCCATCCTGGGCGATCAATACGGCATTGTTCTCGAAAACCAGGAAATCATTCTCCACTATGACGACGGGCACTTTTTCCTCACCTACTATGAAAATCGGCTGCCTATTGACCCTTGTACCTGGAGTACCATCCTGACCTTTAGGCAAGACACACTCAATCAAAGCCTGGAAAATTCAGATCCGCACTGGCATGAATTCCAAAGCATTATTACCGCCCTCTCCCACTTACCAGCCAGAACCGAAACGGAAACCGAGCGGGTTGCCGAACGATACCGGGAGAAAGAGGTAATCCGCCGCCGCCTCTCCACGGTGATTGCAGAAAATTCAACCATTCGCAGTTTTCTGCTGGAGAATATTCGGTTACTCAATGGCATCAAGAACTCTCCTCGCACATTCGATATCCTCGACCATCTGGTGAGTCACCAAGCCTATCGTCTGGCCTATTGGCGTGTAGCCGCTGAAGAAATTAATTATCGCCGGTTTTTTGACATCAACCAACTGGCGGCCATTCGCATGGAGCAACCGGAAGTCTTTCAGGCGGCCCATCAAAAAATATTTGAATTATTAACATCCGGTGCGGTAAATGGACTGAGGATTGATCATGTCGATGGACTCTACAACCCAAGAGCTTTTCTGGCTCAATGGCAACAATGGGCGGCTGAACACTTGGAAGTTCAGGCAGACACACAAGGTCGCTCCCTCTATCTCCTCGTTGAAAAAATACTGGGTACAGAGGAACGTCTCACTCCTGATTGGCTCTGCCATGGCACCACCGGATATGACTACCTTGCCTTAGTCAATCAATTATTCATCCAGGAAACCCATCAACGACAGATCGAACAAATCTACAGCCGATTTACCAAACAGTCTCTCCGATATGACGACCTGATCTACGAATGCAAAAATCTCATCATGACCAGTTCCATGTCAGGAGAAATCAATGCATTGGGACATCAACTCAATGTACTTTCCGAGCGAAACCGGCGCTCACGGGACTTTACGCTGAACAGCCTGATCCATGCCATCCGCGAAATCATTGCCTGTTTTCCCGTGTATCGAACATATATTGGACCGGACCCTCTCGAAGGCCCGCTGGATCGCGATCGTGTGTATATCCGCTTGGCTGTTGCGCGAGCAAAACGTCGCAATCCCGCCATCAGCAATCTGGTGTTTGATTTTATCCGCGATCTTCTCCTGAGAATTCCCCAGAATTCTCCCGATCTTGATTGGGAGGTAATCCGCCCTTTTGTCATGAAATTCCAGCAAACGACCAGTCCGGTCACCGCGAAGGGCGTTGAAGATACGGCCTTCTATAGCTACAACCGCCTCACGTCACTGAATGAAGTTGGCGGAGAACCACAACATTTTGGCGTCCCGCTTTCAAAATTTCACCAATACATGCAGGAGCGGGCCACCCAATGGCCAACAAGCCTCTCCACCACCTCCACTCATGACACAAAACGTAGCGAGGATGTCCGGGCACGAATCAATGTGTTGTCGGAGATTCCTACAGAATGGCGGCAGCATCTTAAACTCTGGAGCCGGCTGAACAAAAAAGCGAAACAACCAATCAATGATCAACTGGCACCGAGCTTGAATGAAGAATATTTGATTTACCAGACACTGCTTGGTACCTGGCCACTAGGTGGGCTCTCGGAACCGGCTCAACCTCATTTTTTGACGCGTATACAGGAGTATTTGGTTAAAGCCTTACGGGAAGCGAAAGTCAACACCAGCTGGTTAAACCCCGATGAAACCTGGGAAAAGGCCGTCGGAGAATTTCTTTCCCGAATTCTTTCTCTCAGGCCCACAAATACCTTTCTCCAAGATTTCATTCCCTTTCAACAACGCATTGCCAAATATGGTATTTATAATTCTCTGAGTCAGGTCCTTATTAAAATTCTTGCTCCGGGCGTCCCCGATTTCTATCAAGGCACAGAGCTTTGGGACTTCAGTCTGGTCGATCCGGACAACCGACAACCCGTGAATTACCTCCTCAGACAACAACGGCTGTCCGAATTACAGCACATGCAACAAGGCACCCCTCCTCTCGACCTTGTCCATACGTTATTACAGGAGACGGGAAACGGCCTGATTAAAATGTATTTGACCACCACCGCACTTCATTTACGAAAGAGCCACCCCCATTTGTTTCTGGAAGGATTGTATCTGCCATTGGAATTCAAGGGTGAACAGGCACATCATGCGTGTGGATTCATCCGACAGCATCACTCACATATCTGCATGGTCATATTTCCACGATTTTTAACCAATCTCATCCCGGATCACACCATCAGTCCGCTCGGCGAATCTATATGGGGACAAACCTTGATGTCGCTCCCTCCGGAATTCGCGACACACTCTGTTCGTAATATTCTGACTCAAGAAATTGTCACTCCACAAAATGGTCTGGGCATGGTAGGATTACCCCTAGGAACGCTTTTTCAACATTTTCCTTTTGCCCTTTTGGAGCCTGCTTCATGACTATGAGCAAATTGAACACGGCACATGCTTCTGACCAAGAATCGTACTCTGATCAATCTACGCCGGAGGGAGATTTGGGCTGGGAGGGACACGTCCATTTCTCTGAAGATGTCCCGTTATGGAAACGAATTCTGGATACATGGCCTGAGCTCAGAACGGGCTTATCCTACAGTCTTATTTTTGCCTCCGGGGTCCTCCTGGGAGGAGCCATCATGGCAATGGCCTCATCGAAAGATCATCAGGATGAGTCATAACAATCGAAGAATTACCAAGGACTAAGGAGAAATTTCACAATGGATGAACATACGACGCAAAACGACTCAGGTTGGGTGAATACTTTTGTCTTCATCGCAGGGTTTCTTTTGGGCGCGGGTACAGCCATACTCCTGACACCTGAGACCGGAACTCACGTGCGTAATCGATTGGCACGAGGCGCAAAGACCGCACAGGACGAATTTTCTGATATGGCTTCTCAAACGAAAGAGGCCGTACATGCCTGGTCTGAAGAAGCCAGGAAAACCATGAAACAAGCGGCCACTCGAGTCAACTCCGCCGTGGATGCCACCAAACAGGCCGTCAAAACCGATTCTATCGACAATTAAATATCGCACCCGCCACTTGAAAGGGGGAGTTTCTTCCCCTGGACCATTCTCAACCTCGCAAGTACTGGCCTCCTTCAATTTCGTTTGCCGTAAAGGTAAAGGAGGGCTTGTCTCCTTCTTCCCATGGTCCAGGCTTGAGATTCATGCGAGAGTAGATCCTATGACGCATTCAGAATTGACCTCCTCCCCGCTCACGTATCGACTGAAGCTTGGCCTTGTCATCAATGGCATCATCATTCTCGCTGAATTCATCGGCGGGTATGTGATAAATAGTCTGGGGTTACTGAGCGATGCCGGACACAATTTGATCGATCAAGGCTCTCTCTTGTTAGCCTTGTATGCACATATTCTGGCCACCCAGCCCGCCACGGAACATCGGACATTTGGCTACCACCGCGCCGGAACCATTGCGGCGTTTATCAATAGCCTTCTGTTAATTTTCACAGGGGGGATTATCGGAATTCTGGCCATCGACCGGATGTTTTCACCGGTTGACGTGCCTGGTTTTTGGGTGATGGTGATCGCTGGAATCAGCTTGATCGCCAATCTTGCCGTCGCCCTGTTATTACGACGGGGAGCCGAAGATGACCTGAATATTCGCGGCGCGTTTCTTCATATGGTGATGGATGCCTGGATGTCTCTTGGCGTCATCATCGCGGGGTTGGGTATCGCCCTGACAGGCCTTACCATTTTAGATCCCCTGATCAGTCTCCTCATAGTCGTCATTATCGTAAAAGGGAGTTGGCCACTCTTTCGTGAGTCGCTGGACATTTTACTGGAATCGACTCCCCCTCATCTCAAAACTTCCGATATTGTGACGACCATTGAAAATATTCCTGGTGTCAATAAAATTCATGACCTGCATATCTGGTCGGTTGAACCCCGCATTGTGATGTTGACGTGCCACGTGTTGGTGGACAAGGCGGCGGTTCCGGATAAAGATCAACTTCTTCAACCCATTCAATCAACACTTTCCTCGAAATTTGGCATTCATCACTTAACCGTCCAACTGGAAAACGAATGCCCTGAGCACGAGGACCTGCATTGCAATCTCCGTAACCTGACAAACGGCTCAACCGGCACAGACCCCATACTTCCTCACCTGCACCATCACTAATCCGCAAGAGGCTTCTTTCGAAACACACACGTCTTGAGTAAAAATCCAACCCCTCCTCCCAAGAGCGCACCCAGACCAACCCCGACTAACACATCTGTGACATAATGGGCACCTAGAAATACCCGAGACAATCCGATCAGCCCAAGGAATGGCCACAATACCCACCCTAGAGAGGGATAAAGTATGGCAAGGAAGCTAATAGCCGTACCTGAATTCAACGCGTGATTGGACGGCATACTAAAAGCGCCGCCACATCCGACCAATTCATGAATGTGATCGAGAACCTGGCAGGGCCGCGGACGGCCAATCAATGTTTTCAGCTGTCCGCCCAGAAAATCACTGAAGCCGATCAGGAGCGCTAAAGAAGGAATGGCGAATTTTGCCTCTCCCCATTTTATCCATCCCCAATACGTCACGAGCAGGATGCCAGGAATCAACAGGTTACTTTCCCGTGATACCTGAAGCATGACCCAATCCAATCCAGCAAACTGTCCGGCCCAACCATTAATATAGGCAAACCATAGTTCATCATAGTTCATCATTGTTCCTTAACTATTTCGTACTTGGTCTGAGCCATCACGAAATTCTGCAAGAAATTGAACGGGTATGATAAGGTAGACTTTTTAACGAGAAAGGATTTCTCCATGCTGATTGATACCCATGTTCATTTAGACGATCCCCGTTATGATCCGGATCGGGACGATATTTTTCAACGTGCCCACGAAGCCGGTGTTGAGAAATTTGTCACTATTGGATGTGATCTTTCCACAAGTCATGCAGCAGTGCAATTAGCCACAATCCGGCCTAATGTCTATGCCACGATCGGCGTGCACCCTCATGAAGTCAAACGCATCGAGCCCAGCTGGTATGCAGAATTGAGGCAACTGGCCCAGCAACCGAAAGTCGTAGCCTTCGGCGAAATCGGACTTGATTATCATTATGATCACTCTCCTCGAGAAACCCAACGTCAACGATTTCGTGAACAAATTGTCCTAGCGCAATCACTCACCCTTCCCCTGGTTATTCACACACGTGAGGCGCAGGAGGATACGATGGCAATCCTGCAAGAAGAACATGCGGAAAAGGTGGGCGGCGTCTTTCATTGTTTTTCGGAGGATCTGGCTTTTGCCAAACGAGCCTTGGACCTGGGATTTTATCTCTCATTTTCAGGAATCATCACCTTTCGCAATGCCTCGCAGTTACATGAAGTGATTCGCACCGTCCCCGATGACCGGTTGCTCATTGAAACCGATGCTCCCTATTTAACTCCCGTCCCTTTCCGAGGAAAACGCAACGAATCGGCCTACGTCACCTACGTGGCAAAACAGATTGCGGAAATTAAATATGGTGACGATGAAGCAGGACTAGCTCGTGTGGCCGAACTGACCACCAATAATGCCTGCCAGCTCTTTAAAATTTCTTCATAATCCGATTACGCTGACGTAACTTCTTGGGAAGTTTTCGGGGGTTGCCCTTTTTCTCTTTTGAGCGAACCGGCTCCTCATCATCATCCTTGTATGAGGGTCCACCTTGGGATCGACTCACGGCTGATCCTTGAGAACCAGAAGAAGCCAGGTGTTTTACAAATTCTTGGGACCTGATCGAAAACGCCCCAAAGGCTTTTGCTACGGCGATCACTTCAAGATCCGATGAGACTACTGCAGTCGCTTTTCCATGGGTTCGGATGAAATCCTGAATTACCCCATCTGCCTTTTCGCCCTGAGCTGTATAAATAACCGTCACACCCTCACGATGAATGACTTGCCGACTCATTCCAGATTGTTGCCAGGCATCAAAGACTAAGGTGATCAGATTGCGGAGTTTATGCCCATATAGGCCTACACGTACAATAAACTCCTCTCGATTATGCTCTCCCTGGTCAACGACCTTAGGGGGGGGGAGCCCCATTGCGCCCAACACATTATATCCATCGATGATAAGATATTTCGGTGCCACTGTGATTCCCTCATGATGCGAAGCATAATCCAGCCCTAATGACTGAGTTTACCCGCAACAGGACCCGGTTCGAAAGCGCTTCTTCCCTTGACAAGAAGGCTTTCTTCTGCGAAAAAAGAAAGGAATGGTTTAATACCTATGCCTTCCACTCGAATGATACCCCTTTATTCCTGCATTGGTATGTTGGTCCTGTCAACGTCTTTTCCCCTGCCTGCAGGAGCGACAGACACTCGACCTTTCTCGGGGGACGAAACTCCCCCACTGATTCATCTTATTAAACAATCACCACCCTCAACCTCCATCCGCAACATTCGTGCTCATCGCCATAAACAGTATACCCGTATTGTGTTAGATCTGACCCGCCCCGTCCATCCTGCTCCTCAAGAGCATCAAACGGCCACAACATTTCAATTGGAACTTCCCAACACACAATTACCCAAGTCTACCGTCGCCAAATCAACGGCAGACTCCTTTCCTTTACAATTGGATCTTTCCAGAAATTCTTCTGGATCCATCCTTCTGACCATACCCATTGACGGCTGGAAACACTATAAGTGGTATGTTCTCAAAAATCCTGCTCGCGTCGTTCTTGATTTGTATCCCATAGCTGAGGCGGCGGTTGGCATTAAGACGGCACCAAGTCACACACCAGCTTCTCCAGTGGTTGCTCCACCCGCTCCGCCACCACCTGTCATAAAAAAAGATCTGGTGATCGTGATTGATCCCGGACACGGAGGAAAAGACCCCGGGGCCTTGGGTCGCAAAGGCACAAGGGAAAAAGATGTCGTCTTAACTATTGCGAATCATTTGAGAGACCTACTCGCCAAAGAAAAAGCCACGAAAGTCTTCATGACCCGAGAAACGGATGTCTTCATCGAATTGGAAGACCGGGCCAAGTTCGCGAATACACACAAAGCGGATCTCTTTGTCTCGATCCACATTAACTCCCATCCTCAAGCTTCCGTGAAAGGGATGGAACTTTATCATTTTGGTGAAGCCAGTGACCCCCGAGCACTTGCCGTCGCTGCCAGAGAAAATGGCACACCCCTTGAAAAAAATTCGGCACCCTGGCAATTTATTCTTGCCGACAAACTTAACGACAAAAAAATTGATGATTCCCGAGAGTTAGCATGGACAACCAAAAATTCCCTGATGAAATTTTTGGATGCGTTTTATAAAATCAAAGATCATGGGATCAAAACCGCTCCATTTTTTGTGCTGCGAATGACCACCATGCCTGCCATATTGGCAGAGATTGCCTTTATCTCCAATCCTACGGAGGAAAAGCTATTACAAAGCTCCACCTATCAAAAACGAGTGGCCGAAGGAATATTTAACGGACTTCAATCCTATATTACCCCGTTACAAACCGCTTCTCGATAGCCAGGACAGCTGCCGGCTTTTTCAATCGACTCCTCCGATTTCCTGTTTATGAAGATTACCCCGCTCATCCCTTGGTAACACAGTAACCCGTTTGGTCAACTCCCTCTTCCTTAAATAATGTCCACCATTAAACTGACCATCGAATATGACGGTACGGCTTACGCGGGATGGCAACGCCAACCCAATCAGCCGACGATTCAAGGCGCCTTAGAAACAGCGCTTACCCGCATTACACAACAACACATTTCTATCATCGCCGCGGGACGAACGGATGCCGGGGTGCATGCCCGTGGTCAAGTCGCCAGTTTCCAATCTGACAAATATATTCCGGCAGATAAATGGAAACTAGCTCTCAACAGCGCTCTTCCGCCTGATATCTCGGTGGTGTCGAGTGAACCGGTTCCTGAATCGTTTCATGCCCGATATAGCGCAAAAGAAAAACTGTACGAGTATCGAATCTCCAACCATCCTGCCCGCCCAGCCATTGATCGCCATCGAGTTTGGCACTTACCCTACGAGTTGGATACCCAGGCCATTCGAGAGGCCATGCCTGGATTTATTGGCCGACATGACTTCACCTCGTTCCAAGGCCCACGTGCGAGTACATCGGATCCCATGTGCGTCGTGTCCCAGGTCTCCCTCACTTCGGAACTTATGACCCTCACCATTCAGATTCAGGCCAATCGATTCCTGAAGCAAATGGTTCGAGCGATTATTGGCACACTGACCGAAGTCGGACGATACAAAAGATCACCGGACTCGATTACAGACATTCTTCAGGCTAAGGACCGACGCGCTGCAGGAGAAACCGCCCCTCCCCAAGGGCTTTACCTCATTCATGTGTTGTACTAATTGGAATGTTGAAACATGCCCCGACTTGCGTTCCCACTAATTGGTCGTTCTCGCCTACTCTTCCGCTCCGCCCGTCAAAAAATCTGTGGCCTCCCCTTCAGCAATACTCAGGGCAGGCCTGGGAGAACATTTTTGACTACCCCATCATTCTTCTTGGTTTCTTTTTATCCACTCAAATGCCGCTGAAAAAAATGAATTATTTAAAATGGCATTCTTGATATACTAAAAAGTAAGACTTAAAGTTTTCAACTTGCTGGATAACCTCCATGACCAATAACCTTGCTCCAGAGTTCAACCACCCAACGTTTCGCTTGGCAGTGGCCCAGTTCGATGAGGCAGCCCACCATATGAATCTGGACTCAGGTCTGCTTGAGCGATTAAAAGCCCCTCAACGGTCTCTCTGCGTCAGTATCCCTGTCCGGATGGATAACGGACAGGTTCAAGTCTTTCGTGGCTATCGAGTGCATCATGATGTAGCCCGCGGTCCCACCAAAGGCGGCATTCGTTACCATCCAGACGTCAGCCTTGGTGAGGTCGCAGCCTTGGCAATGTGGATGACCTGGAAAACAGCGCTAGCCGGGTTACCATTCGGTGGAGCAAAAGGCGGGGTTGCGGTCAATCCCTCAATGCTTTCAGCCGCAGAATTGGAAGGTGTGACCCGCCGTTACATCGCAGAAATCTTTCCGTTATTGGGCCCGGACAAAGATATACCCGCCCCGGATATTGGGACCAATCAGCAAGTCATGGGTTGGGTGATGGATACCTACAGTCAGCAGGTAGGATATACCGTCAGAGGAATGGTCACCGGAAAACCAGTTTCAATTGGAGGCACCCTTGGCCGGGAGGAGGCGACAGGGCGTGGAGTGGTAGATGTTACGTTGGCAGTCCTACGTTATTTTGGTCTTTCTACTTTAGACACAACTGTGGTCATTCAAGGGTTTGGAAACGTCGGATCCCATACTGCACGAATTCTACATCAGGAAGGCGTAAAAATATTGGCAATCAGCGATCAGTTGGGCGGGTTGTACAACAAAAAAGGTCTGGATATACCAGGAATTCTATCTCATCTGGCCACCGAGAAAACGTCGGTACCTTCTCTCACGCAATTTGGTGAACCGATTAGTAACGAAGATTTACTCATGTTACCCTGCCATGTGCTCATTCCAGCTGCAGTATCCGAACAAATCACGTTTAACAACGCTTCTCGCATTCAATGCCAGTACCTGATCGAGGCAGCCAACGGCCCGACAACTCTGGAGGCCGATGCCATTTTGAGGGAACGAGGAATTTTTGTGGTTCCGGATATTCTCGCCAATGCAGGCGGTGTTATCGTCTCGTATTTTGAATGGGTCCAGGACGCCCAACGTTTTTCGTGGCAGGAATCAGATATTCACAGCCGGCTCAAGAACATCATTACCGTAGCGTTTCACCGTATCCTCAATCATGCTGAGGAGAAAAACCTGACAATGAGAACCGCCGCATTAATCGCAGGAATTCAGGAAGTCGCTCAAGCCCACCAATGTCGAGGATTGTACCCCTAGTTCATACATTCTGAATCCTGGCGAAGGGAATCTCTAAATGAGTTCTCCACCATAGATCTTTATGACGGTTGAGAGAAATTCAAGAGCCTGAGGTCTCGGCCGTTGAAAGGAGTTTCTCCCAATAATGGACCCGAACCCTCCACCATCCCGTATTCCTCTTGCTTCATCAAATATTTTCTGATCTTCCCCTTTTGCTCCGCCCGAAAAGATGACAATACGCCTTCCCTGAAATGTACTCTGCACCACATGACGGATACGTTCAGCTGGCGTGCTAATGGGAATCTTTTCGGATTCGTACACTTTTTTAGCAGCCGCTTGCTCTATATGATTCGATGGCACCTTCACTTTGACGATGTGGGCCCCTAGTTGGGCGGCAATTTGTGCGGCATAGGCAACAATATCAATTCCCGTCTCCCCTTCTTTACTCAGTCCAGAACCTCGAGGATACGACCATACAACCACAGCCAATCCATGGGATTTGGCCTCTTGAGCAATTTCCCGCAAATGGTTATACATCTCTTGGCTATGGGCAGACCCTGGATAAATCGTATATCCCACCGCACAGCATCCTAACCGCAGGGCATCATGGACGCTGCCCGTAATGGCGGAATTAGGATCTTTACTCTCAAACAGCGAATCATTATTGTTCAATTTCAGTATAAGGGGAATTTGACCGGCATATTCTGCGGCTCCGGCCTCTAGAAATCCGAGAGGAGCCGCGTAGGCATTACATCCGGCGTCAATGCCAAGCTGGAAATGGTAATGAGGATCATACCCTGCAGGATTGACCGCAAAACTTCTGGCTGGACCATGCTCAAAGCCTTGATCCACCGGCAGAATAACTAAACGACCAGTCCCCGCCAACCGTCCCGTCATCAATAGACGGGCAATATTCGCAAGCACTCCAGGGACATTGCCCTCATAATTTCGTAAGATTTCCTTGACTCGTGGCGTGATTACATTGGGTTCCTTCACAAAAAATCCCTCCCTTTCAACAGAGTACTTTCTCTTTGTTCAGACCCTCGCCTGTAGTGTAGAAGACCTCACCGCCTAAGACAATAATAACAATTCTCTCACATCCCTTACGATCTTTTTTCAGATTGTTCCACCTGTTTTCTTAAAGCAATGAGTTCTTGTTCCATCGCATCAAACCGTTCAGCAATCGGATCTGAAATGTTAGCATGATCCATGGTCGCTTCCGGCACCCGGTCTCCAATGGTTTTGATAATACGGCCAGGTATTCCAATGACTGTTGAATTCGAAGGGACTGACCGAAGAACAACCGAATTGGCTCCAATTTTTACAAAATCCCCGATCGTAATATTCCCCAGCACTTTTGCTCCGGCTCCGACAACGACATGATTACCCAATGTTGGGTGGCGTTTACCCCGTTCCTTGCCGGTTCCTCCGAGTGTGACACCTTGAAAGAGGGTGACAGAGTCACCAATGACGGCAGTCTCGCCAATCACCACCCCCATTCCATGGTCAATAAAAAATCCGCGTCCGATCTGAGCTCCTGGATGAATTTCAATACCGGTTAGCCACCGAGCCAGTTGTGAAATCAACCGCGGGACAATCGGAATATTTTTCCTCCATAACCAATGCGCCACCCGGTAGGCCAATAACGCATGAAAACCCGAGTAGGCCAGCAACACCTCCCAACGACTGGTTGCCGCCGGATCGCGCTCAAAGACAGCGTGAAGATCTTCAGTAATTCGTTTAACCAACCGCATAGGCCCACCATATGGATATACCCCAAGAAGTAGAAGGTGGTATCATTTCATAACGGCGCGATACTTTCAATGAGACAAATTGCCAACGTCGCAATACCTTCTGCCCGTCCAATCATCCCAATTCCCTCTCCACTTTTAACTTTAACATTTACCTGAGAAGGAGAAACCTGCAGCACGCCTGCAAGACTCTCTTGCATTGAAACCATATACGGGGCTAATTTCGGAGCCTGGGCCAGAATAACCGTATCCAGATTCACCAAATAAAATCCTTTTTCACGAAGGGTTTGAGCGACACTTCGTAGCATCACCAAGCTGGAGAGATTTTTGTATTCGGGATTACTGCTTGGATACCGTGTTCCAAGATCTCCTTCTCCCATAGCTCCCAGAATGGCGTCGCAGACAGCATGGGTCAGAGCATCCGCATCGGAATGGCCATCCAACCCTTGTGAATGTGGTATAGCCACGCCACCCAGAATCAGTGGACGGCCCTCTTGCAAGGGATGAATGTCATAACCTTGGCCAACTCTCATATTGAATTAGGAATTAAGAGAGAAAGAAAACACACCTGATGAAGTCTAGCTAGAGGTTTCACCCCTGGCTTCCCATCGTTTTCAAAATAGCTTCCCCCAGAACCAGATCATCCGGTTTGGTCATTTTTATATTAAAACAACTTCCTTCCACAACGGAAACGGGGTATCCCATCCGTTCGATAAGGGCAGCATCATCGGTGACGTCCCATTGATGGAGCTGCGCCTGCTTATGTGCCTCTACGAGCCAGTCATACCGAAACACCTGGGGAGTTTGAATCTGCCAGAGTTCCTCCCTTTTCAATGTCTCTTGAATAATCCCAGAATGATTGACCCGCTTTACGGTATCATGAATTGACATCGCCACAACCGCAGCCCCTGTGTGCCCGGCCCGGTCGATCACATTCCTAACAATAGGCTGATCGATAAAGGGACGGACCCCATCATGGACCAGAACTCCGTCAGGTTGATCGGAAATGGCCTCAAGTCCATTCCTGACAGAATCCTGGCGGCGTAGTCCACCCGCCACAACGTGAGTGACTTTCTCCAACCCAAAAAGCTGCACTATTTCACGCCAGCAATAATCCAGATCCGACGCCGGAACGGAAAGAATCACTTCGCGGATACACTCGAGACGCTGAAAAACCTTTAGTGAATATACTAGGAGAGGTATGCCTCCAAGAGAAAGGTATTGTTTGGGAGTGTTTCCCCCCATGCGGATACCAAGACCCGCGGCGGGAACGACCGCCACAACAGCATTAAACACGCGAAAAGCTTAACTCCTCGTGTTCGGTTTCTTCTTTCAAACGGGTAAAGATCATTCTGCCGGCACTTGTTTGCAGAACACTTGTGACAATCACATCCGCATTTTTGCCGATCCATCGTTTGGCGTGGTCCACCACGACCATGGTGCCATCATCTAAATAGGCCACACCTTGCCCAGACTCTTTCCCCTCTTTCAAGACAAAGACTCGAATCGTTTCACCTGGGAGTACCACCGGCTTCAGCGCATTACAGAGGTCATTAATATTGAGCACTCTCACGCCTTGGATCCCAGCTACCTTATTCAGATTGAAATCGTTTGTGAGCACTTTTGCATCCATCTGCTTTGCCAGTTCAATGAGTTTCGTATCCACCTCTTTCACATGGGGAAAATCATCCTCTACCAGTTCCACCTTGACATTGCTCACTTTTTGAAGAACATTCAAAATATCCAACCCTCGCCTTCCACGAGCCCGCTTTAAACCGTCAGAGGAATCGGAAATATGCTGTAATTCCTGAAGTATAAAATGGGGAACAACAAGAGTTCCCTCGATAAATCCCGTTTCGCATAGATCTGCAATCCGGCCGTCAATAATGACGCTGGTATCCAGAAGTTTTTTGATGCGAACTGAATCCCTATCACCTGTTGAAATAGTCGGTGTATCCCATCCTTCAGTGGCAAATCGGACCCCCATGATCAATCCCCAATATGGAATTCCCAAAAAGAACACCAAGCTCGTCAGAATATTAAAGACGGAATAGGAAAAGCGTGCGCCAAATCCCGTCAACGACCCAATCAGTCCTGCCACAAGGAGACCAACGACTAATCCGCCCCCTCCACACAAGACAAACGGGAAAGACATAACCTTCAATCTCTGTTCTACAGCCAGAATTATTACTCCGACTACGGCCCCTATTCCCGCGGACAGGAGTAGTAAGGCTGCCTGGCCATCAGTTTCCCCCCATGCCAAGGCCATACCCAGGACCACCGCAATAACCAGAAATATCATTCGCAACACCATAAGAGATCCTCCTTCCCTAGATCGGTAACTCAGACCGCAGGAACGCTTCAGCTTTGGTCACATCCTCCTGGCTGCCAATAAATAAAGGGACTCTCTGGTGAAGGGCTTTGGGAATGAGTTGATTGACGGGCTCAACACCCGTACTCCCCAAGCCACCGGCCTGTTCAACCAAAAATGATAGGGGTGCGGCTTCATACATGAGCCTCAATTTTCCCTCGGGGTTTTTCATTTCTCCCGGATACATATATAAGCCACCCTTGCATAGAACACGATGCACATCAGCCACAAAACACCCGGAATAACGACTGGTATAGGGTCTGCCTGTCTGGACATTGATTTCTTGCAGATAGTGAAGAAATTGCTGGGTGCCGGTAGACCACTTTTGGTGATTGCCTTCATTCACACTATAAATTTTCCCACGTTTGGGGATTTGAATATTCTTGGCTGATAGAAAAAACTCACCTGCCTCCTGATCCAAGGTAAATTGGTGCACCCCATGGCCGCAGGTATAGACTAAAAGCACACTCGATCCATATAGGATATATCCAGCCGCAACTTGATCGCTCCCTTTTTTTCGCAGGGCATCTTCAGAAGTGGGGAACCCCTCAACGGAAAGTCGATGAATAGAAAAAATTGACCCTAAGGACGCGTTAACATCAATGTTAGAGGAGCCATCCAAAGGATCCAAAAAGACCGCATACCGTCCTTGACCATCAGCTTCTTTAATGAGGTAGGGTTTTTCCATTTCCTCTGAAACGAGGGTACTCACCAGTTCCATATGCTCAAACACATCCAGGAATATCTGATTGGCTCGTTCGTCCAATTTTTGGACCTCTTCGCCTTGAACATTAATCAACCCTGTAGAACCCAAAAATTGGCTCAATCCGGCTTTTCTCAGATCCTGGGCAATCAACTTCCCACCCAGGGCAATTTGCATGATGATGCGAGAGAATTCTCCGGAGGTTCCGGGAATAGGCGCTTGCTCACGAAATGTATGTGTCGATAAGGATAAACGCGGAGTCATCAGTCACGATCCAAATGGAATTCTAGAGGATTTTCATTATATGCTTTTCCGCATAAAGGAGCAACGCACGTTTGACGGAAATATGGCTTCGATATTGGAAAAAACTCCAATAACGTCCTCGGCTGGGTTGTTAATGACGAGCCTTCATGGGTGATTGACATCACCGATCCTTGCTCCGGTCGACGATGTCTGCACCAGGAATAATTGAAAATCACCAAGGAGGAAACTGAAATCGAAAAAGAGAAATACCGTGATGGGAGTTAGGCCGTGAAGCCGGCGGTGGCTTCAGAAAGTTGTCCTTCCAGATAGGACTGGATTTGAGTGAGATGAGCGTGAGAAGAGGCTTCAAAGCGAAGAACTAATGCTGGTTGAGTGTTCGAGGCTCGAATCAGACCCCACCCTTCGTCAAAACGGACACGAATGCCGTCAATCGTAATGAGATCACGTATGGGCAAAGGTGATGTTTTCAGATTCTGCCTGCTGGCCGCGTGCTTTAACCGATTTTTTACGACTTCTACCAATGAAAATTTCTGATCATCCGGACAATCTACCCGGATTTCAGGCGTCACCACCGTTTGGGGTATATCCGCCAACAGCGACGACAACGGCTTTTTCCGCTTCACAAGAATTTCGATTAGCCGACAAGAAGCATAAATAGCATCGTCATACCCATAGTACCGATCGGCAAAGAACAGGTGCCCCGACATCTCTCCGGCGAGCAATGCCTTTTCCTCTTTCATCTTGGCCTTAATGATGGAATGTCCGGTCTTCCACATGATACCCCGTCCACCTTGTTTTTGAATATCGTCATACAACCCCTGTGAGGCTTTCACCTCTGAAATAATGGAACACCCTGGATTGGCATCCAGCACATCCCGAGCAAACAGGAGCAATAGCCGGTCACCCCACATAATTTGGCCCTGTTCATCAATGACGCCAATTCGATCAGCATCACCATCGTAACCGATTCCCACATCCGCTCCGATTTCTCTGACTTTCTCAATCAGGTCCTTAAGATTACCCAGCACAGTGGGGTCTGGATGATGGTTGGGAAAATGACCATCAAGATCGCAATACAATCCGGTCACATCGCATCCCAATTGCTCCAAAGCTTCCTTGGCCACTAGAGAAGCCGCCCCATTCCCACAATCAATCACGACCCGAACCCCCTGCCCCCTCAACAAAGAAAATTGTTCTTGTAAAAATTTAAGATATTCAGGAATGATGGCTTGCGTTAGAACCGTTCCTGACCCAGATGCGAACTCACCACTTTCAAAAATTTTCTGTAATTCTTGAATATCATCCCCGTACAAGGCTTCCCTGCCTATACACATCTTGAACCCGTTATACTCAGCAGCATTGTGACTGCCGGTAATCATGATTCCCCCATCAACATCACAGGAAAACAGGGAAAAATACAGCAATGGGGTTGCACATAAGCCAAGATCCAACACATTCACTCCTGACCTGTTCAGGCCGGTAATAAGATGATTTCGAAGGGTTGGTGATGTTAAGCGGCCATCCCGGCCCACCGTGATATTGCTTACACCGCGTGCTCTAGCCAAGGTCGCATACGCACGGCCGATTCGCTCAACCACATCTGGACCTAAATCGTATTCAACAATCCCGCGAATATCATACTCTCGAAAAATTCCCATCCGGCTTTCTTTCCCTCCGAGGCCTACCCAATTGGTCTCAATCTACCAAAATCATCCTGAAGTCGAACGATATCATCTTCCCCCAGGTAGGGCCCATTTTGAATTTCAATAATCTCTAAAGGGATCCGCCCAGGATTTTCTAAACGATGCGGAACTTCCCTGGCTATCCCTGTACTCATGCCAGCCTGCAAATCGTAGATTTCTTCGCCACGGGTCACTCGGGCGGTCCCTGCAATGACCACCCAATGTTCACTCCGTTTATGATGGAGTTGAAGGGAAAGCCGTTTTCCAGGGGTAACTTCAATCCGCTTGACTTTGTACCCTTTACCCTCTTCCATGACGGTATAGGAACCCCAAGGACGATGCACGGTTCGGTGTTCTAAATGTTCAGGGGCTCCCTGTCGTTTCAACAGATTGACGACAGCTTTGACATCTTGCGTACGCTCTTTAGGACAGACAAGAGTGGCATCAGGGGTGTCCACCACCACCATATTATTGAGGCCAATCGTCGCAACGACCCTTCGATCCGCAAATAGCACTGAGTTGCGGCTTCCCAGATCGATAATATTCCCATTCCGGACATTTCCATCTTTATCCAGGGGGACCACTTCCTCCAAGCTACTCCAACTCCCCACATCCGACCAACCAAAGTCTATTGGTACGACCACGCTTCGAGAAGAATGCTCCATCACCGCATTGTCGATGGAAAGCGATTCGACTTTGGCATACACCTTCCGAAGGTATGAGGGGAACTCCTCACTTCCCATTCGACGCTTAATACCACTCAACAACTTGGATAACGCCGGTCGATGAATGGCTATTTCTGATAAAATCTGTGAAGCTTTCCAGACAAAAATCCCGCTATTCCAAAAATAGTTTCCAGATCGCCAATAGCGCCTGGCAGTTGTGAGGTTCGGCTTTTCAACAAAACGGCTAACCGAATAGCCGATGAAATCGCCTTTGGTCCCTACCTTCCCCCGCTTCAAAGGCTGAATATAGCCATAACCTGTCTCAGGACGAGTCGGCTGAATCCCAAACGTCACAAGATGCCCTTCCACCGCCAATTCACTCGCAAATTGTACGGCTCGCATGAACTTCTTGGAGGCCTTCACAACATGATCAGCGGGGACCACTACCATCACCGCTTCAGGATCTTGATGTATCAATTGTAAGGCAGCTAAAGCGATAGCAGGTGCGGTATTTCTTCCTTCCGGCTCAAGGATTACATTTCCGGCGATGTCATCTTTCCATTGATTCAGTTGGAGCTTGATGGATTCCGCTTGAACCGCGTTGGTGACAATGGCCATCCGATTCGCAGGAATTTTTTGTAATAGACGCTCAAAGGTCTGTTGTAGGAGAGTTCCTTCTCCCAATATTCTCAACAATTGCTTGGGAAATCGTTCCCGGCTCAATGGCCAAAACCGGGTACCACTTCCTCCAGCTAAAATCACTCCATAGACATGACCATTCATAATTTTTTCCTAAAAATCGTTTCAACTAGTCCAATGGACCAGATGGAAGACCATAATTATTTTGGTATAGATTATAAACCCACACCTCATGTTCTCGAATGTTGGCATTCAAAAAGACAATAAATACTTGTAAGGCTACTGAGGGTTTTTCACAGCCAAAATTTTATCGATAAATTCCCGAACAGCTCCCTCACCTCCATTTTTTTTGCAAACATAATGCACAACTTGACGGACTTGCTCCACACAATCCGCAGGAGCTGCGGCATATCCCACAGTTTTCAATGCCTCTACGTCATTCACGTCATCTCCAATATAAGCCATTTGCGCAAAAGGGATTTCGTATTTTTCAGACAAATGACCAAGGACCGCCACCTTATCCTTCGCTCCCTGAAACACTTCGGGAATGCCAAGTTTTTTTCCTCGCCGAGCGACGATTTTGGTGTTTTCCATTGTAATTATAGCGGTGATCAACCCTTGAGCCTGTAAAAGTTTAATCCCCATGCCATCACGGGTGTGAAACTTTTTTAATTCTTCCCCTGATTCCCCATAATACATGCCGGCATCGGTCAAAACCCCATCCACATCAGTTGCAAACAGTCTCAGCGCTTTTAAAACTTTATCCGGCTTACTTACCGATCGGGGAGAATCCTTTTTTTTGAGAGATTTTACTGTTTTTACACCTTTGGACAAAGAAGCAATTGATTGTTTTTTTCTCACCTGTTCAAGTCTACCTTTCTATTTCACATTTCATATCCGGTTAGCCTGATGATACCCCTTAGCTTAAGGCGGGCCTTCCGTTAAGACCATAGGAGGGATAGAATACAAAGGCAGGCAACCTCAAAAATCAATCGTCCGATTAAAGTATTATTGTCGCAACCCAGCTTTGCAAAACCGGCTAAAGAGTACCATCACCTGTGAGAATTAAAATCCGATCTCTCATGATCCTGGCTCTTTGCTCCAGTTTTCTTGCCTGCTCATCTCCACAATCTCAGGAAAGGCTGGACACAGCATTATGCTGGCTTCGCCCCTCTTGTCTTCCCTCTGAACTCCCATCCACCAACGAAAATACCCCTCAGGCCGATATACCTTCGAACCCAACTAATTCATTCGTTTTCTCAGATGAGCCTCAACCTATATCTCCGCAGATGTCTACTTCTGAAAGGAAAGCTGCCTCGAACTGTCTCACCTCTGCCAAAATCACGGTTACGGCTTCCAGCCCTGTTGTCAACATTTCATACATGGAACCCACAACAAAAGCTAACGGCGAGACACTAACAAATCTTGCCAAGACTACCATTTACCAAGATATAGGAAAAGGATTTCTCAAATATAAAGAGATCAAGGCGACCAATCCAGGAGGGGGGGGGACCATTCAAGAAAACGTTCTTTTCAAAATTAAACCAGAGGAAACCCTTCATGCCACAATCTGTGTAACCGCGACCGATTCGAATGGCCAAGAGGGATAACCTTGCATATGGTAAATGATTACTTTCTTCAGCCACACGCAACACGAAAGGGTCAAGAGAGGTGTGCAAATGAGTAGTAGGAGATCACTTGCTTAGGATGACTTAATGAAACTTTCCCCTTCTATCACTGCTTGAGCAAAAAGCCACGTTGTTCCATGCACTCACCTATTTCCAATCCCTGAGTGACCGACTCCTTCTTCCAATCGTTCCCCTGCTCTGCACCAACCTGCGTAACACAATGCGAATGTGCTTCAGCCGTACCCGTCTCTGCTCTTTCGGTGGCAACCCATATTCCTTGCACGCAGTCCCCATAGGGATGGCAAATACGATCAGCACGAGTAGGACCATGGTCCGGATGGGAATACGATTCCCAAATACTACACCCCCCCATCGAAAAAACACTTAGACACAAAATAAGGGCTCCTCCCCCACATTTTTGCCCAATCATACGTTTACTGATCTCCAAAAAGTCTCAGGTATCATTAGTAAAGCAACCTATCCGATTACATTCTTTTCCATCTCTATCGGACAGCCCAAGCCGAGAAATAAGGGCCTGCTGTAAACTCACCCCCGCTCAGGGTAGGGGCACCAACCTTCCAGACTAATTTTTAATCCCTCTTTGAAGCTCAAGATTCAGCGAGTCTCATCACGAATCATTAAATCTGGTCTTGAAACCAAGCCCACAATAATCCCAGATATTCATGATAGGCTAATTCGGCAAGGCGCACGCCTGTGGAACTGGGAAAAAAGTTCACTAAAGACCAAAACTGCATGGGAGGAACCCATTGTCCCGTTGATGCTGGAATTGGAATTAGACCCTGTTTTTGAAATAATCTGACCGCTCGTGGCATATGGAAGGCACTTGTCACCAGGATAAAAGGCTCATCATGGACGATTTCTCGAACATAGTGAGGATGATCTTTGGTATCTCGGGATTCAACCTCCAGAACCATATCTGCCCGATTGACGCCCAATTCCTCGGCAACCCTACTCATTGTGGTTGCTTCAGGGGACCCATCAAATCCAGTCCCCCCTGTCAAGATAATTTTGCTGCCGGGTAGCAGGCGATGAAGCCGAATCCCCTCCATCAGCCGAACACGGGAATAATGGGACACTTGAAGTTGATAAGGCAACGTCGCATCTCCAACAATGCCACTGGCCAGGACAACAATCCATTTCACGGAACCTTGTGCGTTTGCGCCACCTCCAGAAGGCACAACCTGAGAAAGATTAATGGGAGGATATTCTGATTCCAGGGTATGTATGATTCGCCCAGAGACTCCTTCGTAACCGCTGACAACAAGTAGAATGAACCCCAGGGTAATCAGAATTTTCCCAACATTTTGCTTCCGGGAAAGACACAACAGGAGTAGCCCACAAGCAATTATCTCGATGGAAAGAGAGAGAGGAGAAAAAAATGAGGCCAAAATTTTTTTAAAACTGAGCATCAAAGGTCTCTTCCTCCTATCGATGGGGAAAGCAGCTCCTAGTCATTCAGGGGCACTGATTGAGATTCAAACAAATAAACCTAAGCATTATATCCTGCATTAAAAACGACGGATCGCTCAGAGACGGCATCAGACGTATCAAGCATGAATACCAAAACCGACAAAATCTCTCCTGAGGGCCAGAACCAATGATTAAAGTTGCTCACGTCGGCGAGGAATAAAAAACAAGCATTGCAAGTTGATGAATTCAACTGAAGCCAAGACCTGTCAGCAGAATCGAACGAGCAACATCCTCGGAAACCGTACTTGTTGGCGGGGATGCAGTACGAGTGGGGGGAAAAGATTAACTGCTTAGGGAGAAGCCACTGAGCAGGCAGGGACCAGACCTTTCTGGTATTTTGTAAATTCTTGGACTGAGGCATCAAGGCTTCGTTGAGCAACAAGGATTTCTCTCAAAAGATTCCCTTGAGGAGATTGATGAGTCACACAAAAAATCTCTCCCCCTTGAAATCCACGATGACTCCGCCTGCACCCATCAAATTCTTTTGGGGCATGCCGGAGACTAAATTTAGCTTCCTGCAATTGGTCATGCTTACGGACGACCCGGTCCTGAGCTGCCCTCAAAAGCGAGACAGCTTCGGTGCAGGAAAAATCCCATACCTCCGGGAGGGCCGACGAAGGAAGCAATAGGAGGAACCAGATTATTAGAGACCAAAATCGCATAGACGTCCTCCTCATTTTGAGGAAAAGAGCTAGAATTTCGTTGAGAGACTTGCAATTTTTCTCCCAAGATATCCCGCGATTTGGACTCCTTCAATAGCCTAAAAGGAGGGACAGCCAAGATGGACCCAATCCCCATGAGTTCTGAACACGTACTCCGACTGAAGAGGCAACGCATTGAGGTAAAGATCTCAGTATTACTTCAACACAAAGTGGGCTCGCCGATTCTGCTGAAAACACCGAAGGGTGGCCTGAAGACAAAAGGGTTCATGTTTTCCTAAACTGAGGACTCGAATAGAGGAAGCGGCTACCCCTAAATCCACCAGGTAATTCTTCACCGCCATCGCGCGTCGCTCACCCAGAACAAGGTTGTATTCCTCAGTTCCCCGTTCATCACAATGCCCTTCAATCAATACTTCACGAGAAGGATATCGTTTCAGAAGTACCTGGGCGTTCTGCCTCAGGATAGGTACAGCCTCCTTCTCTATGGAATATTGGTCATAGTCAAAATACACATCTTCCAACTTCCAAGGGAGAAGGGAGTCATCCGCAGATTCGGCAGTAATGCCCGAACTCATTTCTGGTGGAAGATTCTCTGATATTATAGGTTGCGAAACGATGGGAAGAGATGGTTCCGGCTTTGGCACAGAAACGGATGGGTCAGCCCCCAACGAAGGAGGAGAAGAATCGGAAGATTCACTCCTCAAGTCAGCACCATGACTGACGATTGCCACATGATGCCAGGAACTACACCCACTCAGAAGGGCAACTAAAAACCCAAGGACTGCATAATTTCCCTGAAACAACTTCCTCAATGGTGGCCGTTACTCCAATATACCAAGGCAAGCTAGAAGTTCCATCCCTCCTACGGCCCAATCATCTCTAAAGGTAAATCTATCATACAACTTTCAACAAAAGAGTCAATCTGGGTCGGCACTGCCCTCATGTTTGAACTTGACGGATTTTTTTTCACATAGGTATGATCGGACTCCTGTCGAGGCATTGCTGTTTAAAGTCACTTTTCTCACCATCTCACGACACAACTCGCTGGGCATCCGTATGATTAACGTTCAACATGTGACCAAACGCTACGGGAACGCAACCGCGTTGGATGACATCTCTTTCTCTATCAATAAGGGAGAAATTGTGGCATTTCTGGGGCCAAATGGCGCAGGAAAAACCACGACAATGCGTATTTTGACAGGTTTCATGCCCCCAACCCTAGGGACCGTTCGTATTGCAGGGTTTGATTGCCTGGAGTCACCATGGGAAGTCAAAAAACATATCGGATACCTCCCTGAAACCCCGCCTCTCTATCTGGAACTCACCGTTAGTGAATATTTAACCTTTGTGGGAAGAATTAAACGACTTCCTGATGACCAATTGACAGAACGGATGGATACCATCATTACTCAGACGGGACTGGCTGATGTTCGGGGCCGAGTCATTGGACATTTATCCCGTGGATATCGACAACGAGTTGGCCTGGCACAAGCTCTTTTGCACGATCCTCCCGTTTTGATTTTGGACGAACCAACGACAGGGTTAGACCCAAATCAAATCATTGAGATTAGGGAACTCATTAAAAGCCTGGCGGGATCCCACACTATTATTTTAAGTACACATCTGCTGGCGGAGGCAACCGCTATTTGCCAGCGAGTCATTATCATTCACCGTGGCCGAATCGTCGCCGTGGACACGCCGGAACAGTTAGGGGCCAAACTCCGTGAATCGGAAACGCTCAGCCTGACCGTAAAGCAATCGGACCCAGACCTGTTGGAGGCGCTTCACCATATTCCCGGAGTCATTCGAGTCTCCCAAGGGGCAACAGCGCACACTTATTTTCTGGACACGCAGATGGGCCGTGATATTCGAGAGGAATTGACCCAATTCATCGTCTCACGCAAAGTGGGCCTCCTGGAATTAAAAACCCAACCTCTCACCCTTGAGGATGCCTTTAAGGTGCTCACACAAACCAACACTCCCAGCGCTCCCAACATCAGTACGCCTGGTGGTCCACACTAACCGCAGATACCCGGATTACTCCCATTATGACCCCCGTTCACACGATTGTTGCCAAAGAATTACGAAGTGCTTTTGTGTCTCCAGTGGTCTATGTCATCGCAGCTATCTTTTTGGCTATCGTGGGCCTGTTGGCCTATTCCGCAGCAGCCAATGCAAGTAACCAGGCTATCCGCCTGATGCAAATTCAAAACACCTACGCACAACTCAACCTCAATGATATGCTGTTCAGGCCACTCTTTCGAAGTATCAACCTCATCCTCATGATTATTCTGCCATTACTCACCATGCGTCTGTTCGCCGAAGAACGCAAACTCCGAACCTTCGAGCTCCTTCTCACGTCTCCTATTGGCGTGAATGAAATCGTTTCCGGAAAGTTCATGAGCGTGATAATCGTCTATAGCGGCCTGTTATCACTCACAAGCCTTATCCCCATAACACTTTCCGCTTATGCAACCTTTGATTGGCGACCGATTTATCTTGGGTATGTCGCCCTGTTCCTCCAGGGAGCCCTTCTCATATCCATTGGTCTGTTTGCCTCGGCATTGACCGAGAATCAAATTATTGCGGCTTTTTTAAGCTTTGGCTGCATCTTAGGTCTCTGGATGCTCGGGGCATTAGGAGGCATTGTTGGCGACACCACGATCGGACACATTCTGTCCTATCTCTCTTTTAGCGAACATTATGAACGTTTGATTCGTGGGCTATTCAATCTCAAAGATATTCTCTATTATGTTTCCGGCATAGCCTTTATGTGGTTTGCCGCTCACCAAGCCGTCGACGCTTACCGATGGAAGTAACCCGTGTGCCCTCAATTCTCGGAATAGCCGGAACCATATTAGTCCTGATAGGACTTGGTCTCCCCTTGTTCCATCCTGCTGGAGGGAGCGCCTCATCAATCCTTCTCGGCCTGGGGACACTCTGCCTTCTTGGCTATTTCGCCTTCCATTTTCGCAGCCTTACCGCGTTAGCTCGAACCCGGTCCACCCGACTCGGTGCACATAGCCTGTTTTCCGTCCTGCTTGCAGGCATCGTCGTTGCCTTAATCAATTTCCTCGCAGCCAAGCATGCGCCGGAATGGGATTTCTCAGAGACGCAACATTTCACTTTAAGCCGACAGACCTATCAAGTCCTTCGAACTCTTCCAAGAGAAGTGAAACTTACTGCCTTCACCCATGAAGGAAGCCCGGGGTATGGTGGCTACCAGGATCTCTTGACGACCTACGCAAAGGAGAGTCCTCTCATCACGCTGACATTCATTGATCCTGAACGCCAACCAGATAAAGCAAAAGAATATCAGGTGTCTCGCATCGATACTGTCGTCGTGGAAAGTGGTCCCCAAAAGGTCTATCTCCAACGGTCTTCTGAAGCCGACATGACCAATGCGTTACTCCGCGTCACACAAGACAAGAAAAAGCGCATTGCCTTTGTCACAGGCCATGGCGAAAAAAGTCTCTCCGATACCGAATCGTCAGGATTATCTCGTGCCGGCGATGCCCTGACCAAGCAAGGCTATGAAGTCGGGACAGTGGATTGGCAAGACACGGCTTCCCACGAAGCGGCAGTCCTCATCGTGGCCTCCTCCACAGATGCCGTATCCTCTGATGACCAACAACGGATAAGTCAATTTCTGGAAAAAGGAGGACGGGTCCTGGTGATGGATGATCCAGGCAGCGGCACGTCCCTGGACCCCCTCTTCACGCCGTGGGGCATTCAATTGGGAACCGGCATCCTGGCTGATGAACAAGACCGCTTGGGACGCGGCAGTCCCACCGCCTTGCTCGTTCGCACCTTTACCACACATGACATCACCGAAGACTTCACCACTCCTATCCTGTTTCCCGTGTCTCGCTCGGTGACCTTCGATACGGCACAAGGCAAGACCTGGGAGTATGTCGCCTTAGCACAAACATCTCCGGAAAGTTGGGAAGAAACGGACCTGAACAGTCCTCAACCGGAATTCACGGCGGGGGAAGACCCCAAAGGCCCCTTTACCGTCGCGGGCCTCTTGATCCATAAACCGGTCGACCAGTCCCCCGCAGCTCAATCTGCCGTCCTCATCGTGGGCAATGCGGCGTTTGCAACCAATGGGTATCTGACCTATCCCGGAAACACGGACTTTTTCCTAAAAGCAATCGCATGGCTCGCTCAGGAAGACGCCTTAGTTTCGCTGACACCAAAAGATCCGGCCTTTCATCCTTTCATCCCGAATCCCTCGCAGGAACAGGCGCTCGTGTTTTTTCAGGTCCTGTTCCTTCCACTCCTCACCTTATTTATCGGTTTATCCGTTTGGAAAAGGCGGCGAAGTCTATAACATGATAAATCCCGTACGAGTGACGCTCATCCTGGCCCTGGTCGTTCTCGGCTTGGGAGGCTATATCCTTCTCTTTGATATCCCTCAATCCCGCCAACTGGAAAAACAGGAAACCCAGGAACGACAGATCCTGCCGTTTGATGACCGGGCGATCACGCAGATCACCTGGGCCACTCCCACGGACACCATCCGCCTCGAACGTGATGACCAATGGCGGTGGATGATGACCGAACCCATGCGCTCCCCTGCGGACGCGCGTGAAATTCGCCGGATCCTACGAGCCCTCACGATAGGAAAAATTAAACGGTATATCGAGGATGGTCCAAACAATTTGTCAGCATACGGATTAGCGCCCCCTTATCTCACCCTCACTCTGACCACTCCGACTGAGACGCAGGAAATGGCTCTAGGGGATGCCGGTCCCTTTGCTCCGTCCTTGTACGTCCAAACGAAACCTGATGATCAGGTCGTGCTCACCACTTTGGATGTGATGACATTTGCCCAAAAATCTCTCACAAACTTTCGGCTCAAGGACCTATTATTTTTCGAGCGGGATCGCGTCCTTGAGCTTCACATTCAACTTGGATCAACCACCATGATCATGACACGAATGGCCGGAGCCCATAGCTTGACGCCGAATTGGATATTTCAAAGTCCCGTGAAAGGACCTGCAGATAAAACGGCCGTGGGCACCCTCCTCATGGATTTAGGAGGTTTGGCCGCCACAGGGTTCATTGATACCGAAGAAGAGAAGAAACGGATTCTGAAGCAACCGGCACGCATTCAAGCCACCATCGAAGTCGTAGAAGGCGCACGCACGCACCATCTGGAACTCTATCAATTTGCTGATCCAGAAAAGGCCTATGCCATCACATCCGCCTCCGGCCCACTCTATGAAATTCCCACGGGGATCCTGAAGCCAATCACTCAAGGCATGTTTCATTTTCAAGACAAGCGTCTCTTTGGCATGGAAGTCGCCGATATTGCTATGCTGACCGTCCACACTCCACAGGATCATTATGTCCTCATCAAACAACACGATGAGTGGCTCTTAGAGGGCAATCCTTCAGCAGAGTTAAATCAGGAAGTTGTGAAACTTTTTGTCAGTCGGATCGTGGATACCCCAGCAGAAATATTCCACCCTGATTCCTCTCCCGCCACAAAAGACAATGGGATGGCCGCACCCAACGCTACAATTTCCGGCTTGAACCGCAAGGGAAAGGAAATCGGACAATTAATTTTGGGAAAGAGGGAACGGGGACTGGTCTTCGCCAAAGGAGCAAGCTTGCCAGGTTTATTCCAGGTCCGATCGGCTATCCTTGATCAAATACCCCCAAAAACCAAACTGATACGGGAAACCAACTCAACTGAATAGACGCCCTCCTCACTTTTTCAGAACCACTTCAGGCCTTGAGTGGCATCCCTGCTTCTTTTGCATGAGCAGAAGAGCAACAGATCGGCACGATTAAAAAAACGAGCCGAGCCTTCCGAAAATTCTCCCTTAACGTGATGGAGTTTGTTGGCCTTCTTCCTGGCTCATCTTTTTAAAAAACCGATCGGAATCCTGCTGAATGTCTTTTTTGGACGGGTCCGATTGAGGTTCAGGTCCAGAAGAACACCCCACCATCGTTCCCATCAAGAAAACAGCACACGTGATGACGGTCGCCTGGGTTGTGGCATGACTCCAAATCATAATCGTCTCCCCCCAAATCAATTGAAAATGCGATGAATATTTTTAGAACATTGACACCTTCATAGCCTACATCGCACCCTGGGCATCGATCAACACACAGACCTGAAATAACTAGGATATAGGAATCTGTTACCGTTCTTCGGTAATGAGGTCTTACAATTACATCTTTGCATGAGGAGCCGACTATCACCATCCACGCAACTCCGCCTTTCCCTTTCTTCACACCCTCAAAATGAGTCAACCTGTTACCAGGCCTTACCCTGGATTGGGAGCCATAAAGACCAGCACCCGGAGCCGAGTGGTCGTATGGTTCACCACACCATGCTCTTCCCCAGCCGGAGCCATCGTCCCCTGCCCTTCTCCCAGGATCCGGCTTTCACTCCCGACCCGAAACGTGCCCTGCCCTTCCAAAACCAAATAGACCTTATCCTGGTCGGCATGCACATGACCTTTTTGTTCCTGCCCGGGCTCAAACCCATACACATCACAAAAAAATCTCGGTGATTGAAACACATTCTGCTTCTTCATCTTTTCATGTGAAAACTGGCTGTAGTCTTGAATATTCACCACATTCACGTCAGTGCCCTCCTTAATTGAAAAATGCCGATATCGGTTAAACCGTCTCTAAATAATCCGCAAAAATCCCTTACGCCGACCAATCCCTCACCACCCCGAACCTTCACGAGGTGATTTCATTTTCCAGAAACCTTGAAGGACTATAGGTTCAGTCTGATATGATGGGCTAAAGTAAGAGTGCCTCCACAAACATAGCATGTTACCCGAATAGGCTTCGGCGATTCGAGAGAAAAATTCCAGGAATAGAATCGAAATCAAGAAAGGATCAAACATGAAATCAGGACAGACACAAATTGCCCGCATTGTTGGAGGAATACTCCTGATTAGCCTGATGGGATGGGCAAATGTGGCCTTGAGCACGATACAGGGCGAATACGAACTGATGGAGGGGGAACCTTCTCAGCATGAGGCCGGCAAGGTCATTCTGTTTGAATTCGCTGACTTTTACTGCTCCCATTGCCACATGTTCGAACGGGTTGTCGGGACCCAACTGAAAAAAGAATTTGGTGACCAGTTAGAGATTAGAATGGTAGGATTTCCCGTCATACCCGGCAAACTGCCGACGGCCTTTGAAATGTACAACCAGGCCGTGACCATGGGCAAAGGTCCTGAAATGAAAGAACTCCTCTTTCAAGCCATTCACGAGAAAGACATTCAAGTCTTCGATAAGACCATGCGCTCACTCCTTCTGAAAGAGATCGGGCTCGATCCCACAGAATTTGAAAAAGGACTCGCCAGTGGAAAGCCTTTCAAAACCTTAGCCAAAGGCCGGACGTGGGGTGAACGGATCAAGGTCACGCATACGCCAACCGTGCTCTTGGATGGAAACATTCGCGTGGCCAACTTATCCGCCGAAAACCTGAAAACGGTGATCGAAAGCATCCTGAACCAAGATAGCAAATCTTAATGTAAAGCATGAGCTTATTAATCAGACTCGATTCAACAGCAAAGGAAAGACTCCATGGGACGAAAAAATTCCGATGACGAAATTTTTCCGGAAATGGCCGCAATGCTCGAAGGGATGCAGGACCTGTTGTGCGATGAAGATGGCAAACCGCTCTCTCCCGACCATCCCCAATATCAAAAACTCACAGGGCTCATGGAAAACATCGCCTCCCGAGCCCGGAAACGAGACCAGCAGGATCCTTCCGCCTCAGGGCATCAAGGAACCGCATAAATCCGAATATGGGCCCATAGGCTCTAAACCTTCGACCGATTCCTCGCAGGCCTCCTGTCGTGAATCTAAAATTGCCGGCAACCTAGTTCAAACTTCTCATGAGAGGGAAAGATATTTATGGGAACCGACCCTTCCAGTCTACAACGATTAAAAACATTCATGGAGCTTATCCGGCGAGCGAAGCAACAGAATGCTGAGCCAACGTTTGTGAGCACTCCAACCGAGCATGGCGATAATATTAACGTGGTCGCCGCGATCGACGGGAAACAGCTAACTGCCGGGATATTATTTTGGGATGTCAGCTTATTACAAAATAACGGATTGGCCGATACCTTGGATGAAGAAGATCTCGCCCTGGGATTAAACATCACGGACGGTCTGGTCGAGGATGCTGAAAAAATCCTAACATTCGTCGATACCGAACTGGCGAATTTGGCTTCCACATAATAGCCCCCTGTGTGAAGCTAGTCAGCTCCACTCTCTCAAAAAATTATACGCCTCTAAGCTTCACTACCTTCAGTTGCCGGAAAATAAAAAGGACAGAATACGCCGGTGAGATAGGTGCTTTCGATTCAACTACGAAAAACCTGTTTGAGATTTCAACCCACTTAAATGCTGAACGATGTAGGTCACCGCCAGCGCTCGCGTGGCACTTTCCTCCCTTTCCCATAGGTATCCAGCGTTCCTGCACTCCTCAACGTTATCGTATAGGTGAGGTGATCGAAACTCACGCCACTTAGGCACCACCATCACCGCATCGGCCACCACGCGGCCATTGGCTTAGTCGGAGAGTCCATCATGGGATTCAACGCGGGATTTTAGGTAAAGGTGCCGAGGAGATTCCACTGCCCGCAGTTCTGGATTTGGTTCATCGGTACCCCCTCCACGTCCAGGAGGCCTTGGAATCGTCCCACTGATAGTTCTGGTGTGGCCAAGAAGCGGAGGCCACGCGGGCGGGGAATAAAGAGCTATCCCTTTTCAACTACCGCCGGTGCTGGAGAATGGATTGGATGCCCCGAGGATCGCGGGCGCAATGAAAAAGACCGAATACCACAATTTCGCGTTCTTCTGTACCGAAGTAAATGGCATACGGAAATCGCTGCAGCAGCCGACGGCGAAATTTGAGATGTAGGGTCGGATACATTAATGGATTCTGTGATAATTTTCCGGCATCCCCATAAAAGGTACGCAAAAAGTTCTCACCCAATCCTGGTGCCTTCTGCTCATACCAGATGTATGCGGCAACGGCATCGTCCTCCACTTCTGGCAGAAACCGAAGCGTATAGGTCATTTACGACGATCGATTCTGCTTTGTAATTCTTCCAAAGAGAGTAGGGGGCCGGGTTGGGTCTCTTGACGGTGAAGGCGTCTCTCGAGTTCGTTGGAATGACTTTGGGGAATTGGAACGGCGGATGGATCCGACGCTATATGATCCCAAAGCTCCTCGACGAGCAGAATTTTTTCTGGCGTGCTTAATCGGTCAATTTCTGGAAAGTCTTGGATTCGCATGTATATTCTCCTCTCATCCAGGCTCCCCGTGCGGATTTAGCTCCTGGTATCGTCACGGAAAGGCTAAACATGCAGAACGCATTTGTCAATTTCCTGATGGCTGACTCAATGGTCTGCATGAAAGGACTGAATGCTTTTGGCTATTCCACAAGTTGGTACCGACTGAATGGCATACCTTTCCCCCGCCCTGCCATGGCTACGCGAGAACTTTGCCACGGATTCATGGCAAATCCCCTAACACATACCACCCGGCTGGGCTGCTGCTGATTCACCAATACATCAGTCGCGCCGCCAGGATGGTACACTGAGGATGAAGTAAATCGGCCCATTCGGCGTGGCCGAGACGCGGAGACGAATTCAGAAACCAGGCGGGCATTGTTTGAGCCAGGCGAGTTTGCTCGCCGCTGGATTCGGCGAGCAGCGCAGGCATCTTGCAGGTCACGCCGTGGGCCAGTGGTTTTGGGTCCTTTTGCCGAAACAAAAGGGCCTCGGCCGTCCGGCCGAACCCCGACTAAAACGCTTCAAGAAAAGGGGCAGGCTATCTTATTCTCTGCCAAATTTTCATAATCTCAGCAAAGATTGTATTGGTAACTGTAATGCCCCTGCTAACTCTTTAATTAGATCGAATGTCCATTTTTCTAAAAAATCAGGATCGTCGCGCATTTCTTCGATGGCCACCACCTCAAAACCGATTGTATCTGCCAACTCCTCGTTTGAGATTCCGAGGTTTTTCATTTGAGAGATAATAAGCTCATTTCGCTTTTGATCTGCATATGCATTGTCTTTTGAAATTTCTAATAGATCAAAAGGATCGATATTCAGCATTTGGCAAAGTTGACGAACGACATGGAGGTCTACCACCGAAGTGAGTTCATCGTCATGGAATTCAATATCGCCATACTCATAAATGGATATTCCTAAACGACGAGCCAGTTCAACGTCACTGAGACCACAATCAAGTCGACCCTGTTTAATTTTTTTATTTATATTCATAAGTAATTTACGGAATAAAGATTGGCCATGGCACACGCATTGGCGGAAAACCCGGAACTCCTGGGATTCCCCCTGGGACCGGACTTATTGGTGGTATGTTAAACCGCATTTCCTGAAAGCCCATTGAGGGTTCTCAAGGTGAAGCATCTTCACTTGGATCTGTTTCGAATTGATCATCTTGAGTTTTCTTTTTTTGGTTGGAAGATCGTTTTTTAGAATTAGATGGCTCACGACCCAGATCATTTCCCTCGGGATCTTGTTTATCCCAATGCCTCCAATGTGACTCGTCTTCTTGGTGCGCAGTCCAGCTGTTTTCTGCAGGATCAGTTAATACCCATTATCCCATTGCCCTGTTTGCCAAGTTCCGGGATTGTACCCCGGTGGGGGTGGAGGATAATCATCGATGGCAAGACCAAATGGATCAATCCATTTGAAAGAATTTTTCAACACATACCCATAGGAGTTCAGTCCGTCCCATAACCCAATCGGATCGCTCTGCACATATCTTC
>BQIZ01000004.1 GCA_021604365.1 Nitrospirales bacterium | reverse complement strand
AATGACAATGTCTTAAACGTTCATCATCCCCTCTCGCAACTCACCGTCGCCATGAATTTCAGTTATATGGTGTTTCGTGATCGCCCGACCCTTTTACAATACTTCAGGAATGCCAGGCGGTCGATTCAGCCTGGCGGGTTGTTTGTGATGGATATCTGGGGAGGCAGCGAAACGCAGGTAGAGCAAGAGGAGCATCGAGACATCGACAATCCCGCTGACGACGGCATTGGCGATTTCATCTTTGTTTGGGATCAGGATGTGTTTGAACCCTCCACATATTTCTGTACAACCCGGATTCATTTTCTTTTCCGCGATGGCAGTGAGCTTCGCAATGCCTTTGTCTATGATTGGCGCTTGTGGACGATTCCCGAAGTCACAGAACTCATGAAAGAGGCTGGGTTTGAAGACGTGCACTTTCTCTGGGAAGGCCTCAATGAAGGAGCGAATGAAGGGACAGGCACCTATCATCGCGTGGAGAAAGGTGATTCCGACCCGTCATGGATCGCCTATCTGGTTGGCCAGAATCCAGAATAAGGAATGGTGTCCGCAACGATCTGATGCCTCGTATATCCCTTGGCTCTTCAGGAATTAGCGTGGGTTGTTCGGACAACATGGATCTGTGATGAAAACCCCCTCCTTTGTAAGGCTTTGTTCCGAAGAGGAACAAAGGCGAAGGGGAAATAGAAACGCCAGATGCCAACTTGCCGCGAGGGCTGCTGGCGCAATGACATAGGCACACACCTGAATCTCTACCTCACCTTTTATTCCTCTTTGTATCCCTGACAAAGGGGAGGAGTATATACCATATCGTCCCAAGCCTTGGCCGAAGAGTTTCCCCACACTAAACTCGGAAAACTCATTAATTTATACCTCTTCCCCACGTGAATACTCTCTTGGCAAATGAGAAGAGTATTGTCCGTCAACTTCATAAAATAATACAACATTCATATCTGCTGTGACTCCTCTTCTTCGATCCGGTAAAATTCAAACATGGCTCTTTCCCTTTTTGAATGTGAGTCCATTGTCGGGGAATTGGATCGGGCCCTCGTCGGTGGGTTCATCCAGAAAATCCACCAACCCCGGCTCTTTACCCTCACCCTCGATGTTCGAGCCCCGGGACAGACCAGTACCTTATTGGTGTGCGTGGAACCCCGGTTTGCCCGCCTACATCTCATCTCTCAGAAGCTTGAGAATCCGCCGACTCCCCCACCATTTTGTACGTTCCTGCGTTCTCATGTAGAAGGGGGGCGCATTGTGGAGATCAGCCAGGAGCCAGAGGACCGGATTGTGTTTATCACGATTGTGAAAGCTGAGCAGGTGTGTGTTTTGGTGATTGCGTTGACCGGCAATCAGGCGAATGTGCATATTTTAAATCAGAGAAAACTGGTCTTGAGATCGTTACGGGATTCCCGTGTGAGAGTCGGAGATCGCTATACACCTCCAACATTAAAACCGGTGAAACCGCCTGAGACCCTCCCTCCCCCCACCATAGACGTCCCTCAGGACGAGATCGTTATTCACCAGGAAGGGAATATGAGTGAACCGCTTTCTGAAGCCGCCACTCAAGGAAAAGATACCTTTGGGGAAATGTTTCCGGTGTCGGCTGAACTGGAAGGCCGATATAGGCAACAAGAACGGGAGAAAGACCAGGATGCCAACCTTGAACAGCAATTGGTTCAGACCCGAAAGGCGCTGAAGCATGGGAGAAGAAAAATTCAGGCGTTACAAGAAGATTTCAAAAAGACCGAGCGGTTTCGGGAATATGCCCGGTATGGAGAACTGTTGAAGAGTCATCTCCATGAGATCAAAAAGGGACAAGAGTCCATCGCCATCGTTGACTATTATGATCCGGCCTTGCCCACCCTGACGCTCCCGCTTGACCCGACCAAAGATGCGGTGTGGAATATGGAAGATTATTTTAGAAAATATCATAAATTCAGTGGGGCTCAGGAACATCTCCAACCCCGTGTGGACGAGGCCCACAAAGAGGTGGCACGATTGGAGGGGAAATTGTCTCAGTTGGAACAAGGGATTGTGGATCCTGAAGATTTACCAAGAACGAAGAAAAAACCAGATTCCTCGATTTCCCAGAGGACGCGGACATCCAAAGGCCGACCGGCTCCAGCCCAGGGCTACCGCACGTATACTTCTGCCGATGGACTTCCTATTTTAGTAGGAAAAACGGCGAAGGATAATGATCATCTGACATTGAAGATCGCCAATCCGGATGATCTCTGGCTTCATGCTCGAGGGACACCAGGCTCACATGTGGTTGTCCGCTTGGAGAAAGGCGCCATGATTCCTCCCGAGACATTAAAGGATGCGGCGACGCTGACTCTGTGGTTTAGTGACATGAGAAAGAGCGGGAAAGGGGAAGTCATTTATACCTTGCGGAAATTCGTCAGAAAAGGCAAAGGCTTCAAACCCGGTTCCGTCACGGTGGAGAGGGAGAAATCGCTCTGGATTGAATTAAAAGAAGATCGATTGAAACGGCTGAAAGGCGAAACAAGTCCTGGGTAACCATGTCATCCTGATCCATTCGAATTCGCCTAGGACAAGGTCCAACAAGAATCTATGAGAGTCGTGTCATCGTCAGCCGGGGCACAGACCCTTCGCCTCTGACCGATGACTGGCAAATTGTTGATATTTCCAATCCGCGGTTTCCTCTATCAAGAGCAAACCTCCTTCCCTGAGAACGGAGCCATTACTATCAAATTGTTTTCCCCTTTCTCAGTCTTCGACCGGCGCCATCACAGCCTATGAATGAGATGCTGGGCTAATCGAAGGATTAAACCCAGAAACACAACAGATGGAATCGAAAAGAAACCGTCTGTAACTCCTTCAAAAAAAACGTCTTCAAATTTCACACTGCACAAGGCACTCACTAATAGGATGCGTGTCCTCACCCCATTCCGTATTGCCTGACTTTTCTGACCTGTCCACTAAAAAAGACCAAACAATCACGATTATTACCTCAGAAAGGAAGAAAAACGAAAATGGTTCCCTCTGAACTGCGCGATCTTCACATGACTCGCTAAATGTATAGTTCGTGCATATAGGAAATTCGAATCCAACCGATAGGTTGAGCTATCGGAGGTGGAAATGCGAAATATCTGTACGCTTGGCCTTATGGGGTTTTTCCTACTCCTTGGTGGATGCGCCTCGCATCATACGGCCAATGATGGGCAGATTGATCTCTATCTCAGCACACTGGATGATAAGCATTTCGTCTGGTGCGAATTAGATCTGGAGCAATGTCGGCATGACTTTGGACAATGGAAGCTGACCACACGGGGGCGCAGGATAATTCAGGAATTCGAACAAATGGATACTGGTCATACGGACAATACTCAGCTATTGCCGCATGTTTTTCGTACACGGTTTGTGGAGAAAGGCCAGTTAGGAGAGGAGTTGCTAGGGGAACAGGCCAAGGGGCAAAACTCCGGTCAGGATAACAAAGGATTGGTCAGGTCCGATTCGACTATCGATAAAAATGACCATTCCACACAAGAAGAAATGAGAATGATTCCAAAAAATCAGGGTCCCCAGTTCCTGCCCCCAAAACCGTGATGAACCATTGGGGAATAAATCACCAAGAAAGTGAGTTTTTCCGGTTCGTTCGCAGGCTTCCCGCTTTCGCTCTGATACAGCAGATTTAAACTCACCATTCGGTTCAGATCCATCCCCCGTTGTTAGTTTCTCATAATTCATCTCCACCTTTGGAAGAGCAAGCAGTCGTGTTACCAACAGTCATCCTCAAGAATGATCTTCAAACCCGATGGTAAGCATCTGATCCGGCAGGCCATCGGCAATCTTGTCCAGGTGAACTGCGGGAGACTTCCCCCCTTCAGCGGATCGCCGCGCAGATATCCCGAACATGGCCGCGCAGCCAACGATGTGCGAGATCGGCATCCAGACGCGGGTGCCAAAGCAGGGAAACCGTGACCTCCGGGGTCGAGACCGGAAGGGGAAAACTATGCATGCCGGCCCGCAAGTTTCCTGTGTGTCGTTCGGGAACCGTGGCGATCAGGTCGGAGGCCCGGGCGAGAGCCACTGCGGTCGAAAAGCCACCGACGATCATGACAATTTTTCGCTCCAGCCCGAATGGCTCCAAGGCTTCATCAATCGGTCCCTTGTCGAGACCCCGCCGTGAGACGACGATGTGCCTGCCGGCAGCATAGCGGAGGGGCGTGATCTTCCCCTTGCTCAGCGAGTGCCCCATTCGCACGACACCAATAAACCGGTCTCGGAACAATGCCTGCGCACGCACCTCCGGAGCAGTCGTATCGGCCACAACACCAGTTTCCAGATCCACGGTCCCGTCGCGAAGGGGCGCGCTGTCTTTGTTGGGCTTCTGCACGAAGCGCAGCCGCACACCGGGAGCTTCCTTACCGATGCGGGCAATGAGATCCGGTCCGAAGTTCTCCACAAAGCCTTCGGCGGTTCGGAGCGTGAACGTTCGGACGAGCTGTTTAAGGTTGAGCTTCTCGGCAGGACGTAGTACGGCTTCTCCGTCCTGCACGAGCCGACTGACCTGCTCGCGGAGCTCGAGCGCACGGGGTGTGGGAACGAGACCGCGCCCGGCCCTCACCAACAGCGGATCGCCAATCGTCTCACGCAAGCGCGCCAGCGCGCGGCTCATCGCCGATGGGCTCAGCCGCAAACGCTGGGCTGCGCGCGCAACACTCCCTTCCGCGAGCACCGCATCAAGCGTAACAAGCAAGTTGAAATCAGGGGCTGACATACCGTGATTTTAGCACAGTTTATTCCTGATGTAGCGTCACGCGCATGAATAAAATGCAAGTAGTGCGTCTTCCGCCACATCAAACTTGAGGCTATATTTCGGATAGCAATATATCGAGAGTTGCCAAAAAGGGGGAGCCTATGTTGAAGCCAATCATTGCAACACAAGATGAGATCGTAACTGGAAATGCAGAAGGAACACCTTCGGTACGGTGGGCACTCGTCAGCCTTTCGCTATCCATGTTGCTCTCTTCACTCGATACCAGTATCGCCAATGTGGCCTTGCCGACGTTGACACGGGCCTTCACCGCCTCCTTCCAGGAAGTCCAGTGGGTGATCCTCGCGTATCTCCTCGCCGCCACGACCCTGATCGTCAGCGTCGGACGGCTCGGTGACATCATTGGCCGTCGACGACTACTATTGGCCGGGATTTTCCTCTACACGGTGGCCTCGGTGCTCTGCGCGGTCGCACCCACGTTCTGGTTACTGATTGCCGGGAGGGCGGCGCAGGGCCTCGGTGGGGCCATCATGATGGCTCTCTCGATGGCGTTTGTCGGTGAGACAGTTCCAAAGGCAAAGACCGGTAGCGCCATGGGCCTGCTCGGAACGATGTCTGCAATCGGCACCGCTCTCGGTCCATCGCTCGGCGGGTTTTTGATTGCCGGGTTCGGTTGGCGGGCGATCTTCCTCATCAACCTACCCCTGGGTATCCTGACTTTTCTTCTGGCGCATCACTACTTGCCCGTTGATCGTCTGGGGCCGAAGACGGATCGGGCCGGATTCGACCATGTGGGCACACTGCTGCTAGCGCTGACGCTCGCGGCTTATGCACTCGCCGTGACAATTGGGCGCGGCAGTTTTGGTTCCCTCAACTTCGCTCTCCTGTCGGCTGCGGCCTTTGGGCTCGGCCTCTTCGCGCTCGCCGAGAGGAGAGCCGCATCGCCCTTAATCCAATTCGCGGTGTTCCGCGATTCAGTGCTGAGTGCCGGCCTTGCCATGAGCGCACTTGTCACGACCGTGGTGACGGCAACACTAGTGGTCGGGCCGTTCTATCTCTCACGTGCACTCGGACTCGGTGCGGCGATGGTTGGCCTCGTCTTGTCGGTCGGTCCGCTTGTCGCCGCGCTGACTGGGGTACCCGCCGGTCGCATGGCGGACCGTTTTGGCGCACAACGCGTGACCATCATCGGGCTCATCGTAATGGCGGCTGGTTCCTTCATTTTATCCATGATGTCGGCGACACATGGTATCCCTGGTTACATTGTTCCCATTGTGCTCATCACCGGCGGCTATGGGTTGTTCCAGACCGCCAACAATACTGCCGTCATGACGTATATCAGCCCTGACCAGCGTGGCGCGACTTCCGGAATGCTCAACCTAGCGCGTAATCTCGGACGCATCACGGGTGCATCGGTCATGGGCGCTGTGTTTGCTTTTGCATCGGCAACGATCGACATCACAACGGCGCGGCCCGAGGCCGTTGCCATGGGTATGCAGATTACATTTGGAGTCGCGGCGATGCTGATTGTTGTTGCGCTGGCCCTCGCGATTGGAACTAAACGCCGCACAATGCACAATCGGGATCTTGCTCCGGAGGCAGAGTTCCAGACAGACGGGAAAGTTTCAGGATGACCTCCCGGCACGTTAATTCACGTTGCGCAATCAATTGAAATTCATCATGGGCGAATGGCGCATCCCCATCGTGGCAATAGGAACCAGGGAAGCATTGAATGGATTTCAACCCATTAATTCTTTGCTTCCTGTAGGATGAACCAAGGGGAAAATGAGGGAAGATGTTTGGTCCGGTTTGAGGAACTTATTCCCCTACCCGGACAAGCATACCGCGATCTTTGCAGATATTGAAGGTGTGATAAAACCATGCCACGATGATCACAAGAAACCCAAAATTGAGGCCGGTCGCCCACAGCAAATGCATCACCGGTAAGTCCCCAGTGGTGAGGACTGCACGCATCCCTTCGAAGATATGCGCGGGAGGGACCATCCAGGCAATCGACTGGAGCATCGGCGGAAGAACCTCAATGGGGTAAAACACGCAGGATATGGGTTGAAAAAGAAAGACCATTCCCCAGGCGAGCACTTCGGCCTGCTGTCCGAAGCGCATAATGATGGAGGTGGTAAGCACCCCAATGATCCAGCCGGATATCACCAAATTGAGAACGAAGGGAAGTAGGGAGAATCCCATCTGCAGGATATCGTAGGAATAAAACACCCAAGCGAAAAGCATCATCAACCCGCCTACGGCAATAACCTTCAGCACACTCATGGTCATGGTCGCCACGAGATATTCTCCGACCGTTAACGGACTGGCAAACAGGTTCATCAGATTTCGAGCCCACATTTCCTCTAGAAATGAGACGGCAATGCCTTGCTGCGCGCGAAACAATACATCCCAGAGGATCAGTGCTCCAAGAAAAAAGGAGACGGCGCCATGCAGCGACATCCCGACCTTTTCGAGATAAATGGTAATGAATCCCCACACCACGAGATCTAGAAACGGCCAATAAAAAATCTCCAGCAAACGGGCAAAGCTTCGCTTGTAGAGATACATATGACGCGATAATAAAGCGAGGATACGACCGAGACTCATGGGCCGTTCTGTTCCCTGGCCAACTTTAAAAAGACCTCTTCCAGATCTCGTTGGCCGTAGCGTTGAATGATTTCCGGGGCGGTGCCTTCGGCCACAATCTTCCCCCGTTGCAGGAAGATGATCCGATCGGACATTTCCTCCATCTCCCGCATGTTGTGCGAAGTATAGAGAATACTCAATCCTTCCGAGCGTTGGTATTCTTTGAGAAACGATTTAATCTTATTGACAATATCAGGATCCAAGCTGGCTGTAGGCTCGTCCAGAAACAGGACCTTTGGTTCGGTCATGATGGCTTTGGCCAAGGTGAGCCTCGACATTTGTCCGGAAGACAGTTTTCTGGTGAGGCGATGCCGGATGTCCTCCATCTCCAACTTTTTGACAATATCATCAATGCGCTGCTGAATATGCTTGAGTTCATAGAGACGCGCGATGACCTTCAGGTTTTCCTCTACCGTTAATGAAAACGGCATCGAAATATAGGTGGAGGAAAAATTCACCTGTTGAAGAATCGTTTCTCGATGTGTGGCCAAATCCAGGCCAAACATGTGAATGCTCCCGACGGTTGGTGTGATCAAACCCAACAACATATGAATCGTGGTGGTTTTGCCAGCACCATTGGGCCCAAGCAGACCGAGTATTTCACCTTTTTTGATGTCGAAAGAAATATTATCGACGGCCGTGAAGCCTTGAAACCGTTTGGTGAGGTTTCGAACTTCAACCACAGGGAAGGCTTTGGAACCCGAGGCAGGCATTAAAACAAAAATCCACCGATTTTGTCAGGTAAATGGCAGGTTTCACAGCGATTACTCAGCACTTCGCCCTCGTAACGTTGTTCCCCATCATGACAACGAAGGCAATCGGCCATGTTGGCCTTCCAGAGCACTGAGTTTTTTGGATGATCGGGTTCATGGGACCGGTCATCGAGCTTGACATGCCCGCGCGGGATCACCATGGGATACGCTTTAATCGGCGATCCATGAACGACACGCCCGTGACAGGTCGTACACCCCTCCCCTTTCCCTCGCTTCGCAAAGGCTTCCATGTGTTCCCGGTGATTCATGATCAATCCCACATCTTTCACTGGTGCGGGCAGATCACGAACGGAGACTTCTGTCACCCGCAAGATGGCTCGATGACAACTGATGCACACGGAAGAAGTCACATGGGATTGAAGATTGTGCGGCTCAGTTGGGGTTCCGAAGAATGTGATCGCGACGTCTTCTATTCCGGCAAAGATTTTATCCTCAATGAACCCAGAGATGCCTGGACGCACGTGGCAATCAACACAGGTAACATCTTTATGGCTGGATCGTATCCAGGAATCGTAGGAGGGTTTAATGGTATGACAACTCGCACAGAAGGTCGGTTGATTTGTCAGCGGGATTGCCGCAGCGCCTCCTAAGGCCAGCACCAGGAGTGTGGCCGCAATGAGGGTCAGGCCTTTTCCCATGGAAGTTACGAATCCCTTTGCAGGGGGAACTGTTTCATGATCAGCTGCGCCAGTCCCTGGACGTCGTCCCGATCAAACCAGGGAGCCGAGCATTCGATGTGTTTCATCGAGGCCACCGCCAACAAACCATCCAACGATACATCCACTTCTTGTAACTGCTCACGCACAACAACAACCTTGGGGAAGCCGTGGCTTTTCCAGCCTTCGGCAATAATTAGGTCAATTTCTCCATTAATGAACCGGTCCCGAACTTGATCGACGGGAAGTTCTTCCGGGACATCCGCAAACATGGCCAAGCTACCTTTGGATAAGACGATGACCGCACTGGCCCCTGCACGTTTGTGACGCCAACTGTCTTTGCCTTCGGTGTCCAGGTCAAACCCGTGCCCGGCATGCTTGATGGTGGCCACTCGATAGCCCGCATGCGTCAGTTCCGGGATCAGCCGTTCGATGAGAGTCGTTTTGCCACTGTTGGAACGGCCAACAAAACCCAAAATGGGAGGTGTCATGATGAACCCTATACTTCCTTCTTGGAGATGGAATAATTCCCAATAGTCGGCATGAATGATAGGAAATAATGCCTATGTTGCTTAAAAGTTTCGTGATAATAATTGGACGTTCACTGAATCCCCTGGCTTAAGAGATTCGACCTCTTCCGGCACATCAATGAATCCATTGGCTTTCACCATTGAGGTGAGTATCCCTGAACCTTGCCCACCGGTCGTCCTGACCGTGAGAACACCATTTTCCTGTTGAAGAATGCCGCGGAGAAAATGGCGCCGATCCGTATGCTTGGAAAACGATTCTTGAAAAAGTGCCTTCACAACCGGCCGTTCCCACTTCCGATGCCCGCCCATTTTCAACATGGCCGGACGCACGAGTTGATCAAACGTGACCATGGAAGAAACGGGGTTCCCAGGCAAGCCAAATGCGAGTTTCCCTTGGATTTTCCCGAAAGCTACCGGTTGCCCCGGGCGAATCGCCAATTTCCAGAAGTTCATGTCTGCCCCCAGTTCCGCAAACACAGGCTTGGTAAAATCATAATCTCCCATGGAGACCCCGCCGGATAACACCAAAATATCACAGGTAAGCCCCTGTCGGATTTTGTTTTTTAAGGAGTCAGGGTCGTCTTTCGCAATTCCCAAGAGGACCGGTATCCCACCTGATTCCTGGACAGCAGCAGCAATGCCATAACTATTGGAATTGACGATTTTATGCTCATCAAATGATTCATCCAGATCTGCCAGCTCATCCCCGGTAGAAAGGATGGCCACTCGAGGACGCTGGGACACGAGGACAAACGATTTGGCCAGGATGGCCAACATGCCGATTTCTCCTGAACGCAGTTGGGTCCCCTTTGGAATAATACATTCTCCTTCGGTGACATCTTCCCCCTTAGGCCTGATGTTGGATCCCTGCCCGGCTTCCGCCTTCATGATTCGAACTTTCGAGCCGGAAGGCTCAGTGTATTCCACTCGCACAACGGTATCTGCTCCAGCCGGCATAGGAGCCCCAGTCATAATCCGAATCGCTTCGCCTGAACCGACGGTTTTGGTAGCCACTGCCCCTGCTGCAACATCTTCGACAATGTTCAATTCAGGAATGCGCGTGATGGCATAGTCCTGCTTAATGTCAGCCCACCGGACCGCAAAGCCGTCCATGGCTGAATTGTCCCATGGCGGATTGGATCGCGGGGCGAGAATGTCTTCTCCCAATACCCGCCCCAGGGAATCAAGGAGTCCGATTTTTTCACAGCCCAGGGGATGGGCCGCATCCAGGACAGTCTGTTGGGCTAAACCTAGCGAAGTAAGCTGATCCATGTATCTTGCCTAATCATGTGGAAGGTTAATGTGATTCTCTAAAAGCGCCCTGCACCCTAATCAGAGTCTCACCACAGTAGCGCGAAAAAATATATGCTTATTCATTTTTCATGGCGGTAGCCACAAATTCTTGGCCATCCGACTATCCTATGCCGTTCTGATCAAATAGTCAGATCGTTAGGAGAACACTTCGCACCCTGCTCCAGTTGCCGGTTAGGCCTTTTTAAATGGAGCCGGCCTGGCCGCTACCTTCACGAGGGAATCTTTCTTTTTACAGAACTCCTCCACCTTGTTCGCAATCCCATGAATAGCGTCAGCCGTGGGTAGATCTGAATGAAACAGCGCATAGGGCTCACCACGATCACATTGAAGAACCATTTCAGGATCCAGTGGCACGCGACCGAGAAAGGAGACACCCATGTCCCCCGCTGAGGCTTCGCCCCCTCCTTTTCGAAACAACTCAATCGATTGATGGCAGTGAGGACAATCTAAACCGCTCATATTTTCTACGATGCCAATAATAGGAATCTCGCTGTCTCTGGCGAAAGTGACCGATTTTCGTGAGTCCAACAGAGCCACCTCTTGCGGAGTGGACACAATCACACAGCCCGTGACATCACCAATGAGATCAATCGTTGTCACCGATTCATTCCCTGTCCCTGGCGGAAGATCGATGAGTAGAAAATTGAGGTCCTGCCATTCAACTCCACCCAACAGTTGATTAATGAATTCAAACTTATACGCATCCCGCCAAATGATGGGGTCATCGGAGTTTTGCAAAAGAAAGGACATCGAGGCAATTTTCAAATTATAGGCTTGGTGTGGAATAATCCCGCCGCCTGTACTGATTTTGAGCTTTTGACCTTCGGCTCCTACCATTTTTGGAATATTGGGACCATGAATATCCATGTCGCAAATCCCGACTTCATACCCTTTAAGCGCCAGACTAATGGCCAGATTGGTCGTCATCGTACTTTTCCCGACCCCGCCTTTATTACTCATCACCAAAATTTTGTAATCGATACGCTCCATCCGTTTTCCAACTAACCAGCGACTATGACCTTCACGGTCCTTTTGGCAGGTCTCGGTTTCATCACAGATTGCACAAGCCCACATATAGGTACAGACATCCCCACTCGAACTTGAGGATGGTTGAATCATATTAAGCTCAGTTGCCATGAGTCCCTCCACATACATTCAATACGATAATTTTTTGGATAATATAAATTCGGCCTTGCGCCAATATCATTGGGTGGCCACGTTTCCCATTTTCTCCACCATATGCTCTAAAAGCGGTAACACCATATCTAAATTCTCTTGCATACCTTTTACGCTACCCGGCAAATTCAAAATCAGGGTGGTCCCCCTAATTCCAGCCGTTCCGCGTGAGAGCATGGCGGTCCGAACTTTTTTAAGACTTTCAGCCCTCATGGCTTCTCCGATACCTGGGATCTCTTTTTCAATCACATCTCTAGTTGCCTCTGGAGCCCAATCTGTTGGTCGCACTCCCGTTCCCCCGAGAGTCACAATGATGTGAGGAGCGGTTGTCTCACAAAGTGTGACTAATCGACGAGAAATGGCCTGACGATCGTCCGCCAAGACATCATAGGATAAAAGGGTCAATTGGTGGTTCGTCAAGATCCGTTCCAATGGTTTCCGATTTTCATCGTGGCTCTGGCCTGACTTTATCTTGCTACTGATCAAAATGGCAGCTACCCGTATCATCAGAAGTCCCCACCGGCGTAAATATTATCGAGGACCAGAATCCGGGACATCAACATATTCCTCATCCCCTCCAGATCCGGCTCCCACAGGTTGCGGGGCTAATGGGGGACGCCGAACGGTCGGCGGGCCGGAAGCTGGAGCGGGTGCCGTAGCATCCTCACCTTCCGGGCCTTTTTTCTTGCCAAAGACTTGGGCACTGATAATCCCCACTTCATAAAAGAAATACATCGGGATGGCCATAATGCATTGGTTAAATGGATCAGGGGTGGGTGTCAGAATCGCCGCAAAGAGAAAGGAGCCCAGAAATGCCCATTTTCGGTATTTTCGTAATATAGGAGCATCCACCCACCCTAATTTAGCCATCAAGGTCAGAGCGAGCGGAACCTCAAAAATCAGACCAAAAACCAACATGAACCAGAGAATAAAACCCACATAATTGGCAATAGATATTTGCGCAATAAATCCCGAAGCCAGCCCATAGGAAATCAGAAAATGCAACGCGAAGGGCAACACAACAAAAAAACAAAAGGTCAATCCCAGATAAAAGGCCACCGTGCTAATGGCGGTAAAAGGCCCGACAAATCGACGTTCCTGGGCATGTAAGCCAGGAAGAACAAATTGCCAGACTTCCCATAGCCAGTGCGGCGTCGACAAAACCAGCGCACATAATCCGGCAACCTTCACATTTTGCCATAAGGCTTCAGCCGGGGAGAGAAAAACGAAGGGAATTTTTGGCAAATCCGATGGCATCCATTCCCAAGAATCTAAAATGAAATAATTTTGCAGGGGAATCCGTAGCCAGGACACCAGTGTATCCGCATAAAAAAATGTCCCAACAAAGACACAGGCCATGACAATGACTGCCCTTGTGAGCCTCCATTGAAACTCGTGCAAATGCTCCATGACGGGCATTTTTTTGTCTTCCAGTGGCTTGAAGACTTTCTCTTCAAACCAGGAACCCATTTTGCTTTGTTTGGCCATGTTTGTTCTGTATCCCAAAAATCCGAGGGGGGCTCAGGTCGCCCCCCTCCGAATTTACATCCCTTATTGAGGATTCACTGCGATAAACAGATTATTGCCTCGCCGGTTGACCAGTAGAACGGCCAACTCATCCTTGGCAATTTTTGACGCAATCTGCTTGAAGTCGTCAATCGTTTTCACGCTTTGGCGACTCACCTCTTGAATGACGTCACCGATTTGAATACCAGCAGCCTCTACGGCGCTGCCTGATTCAACCTTCGAAACAACCACACCTTTAATTTGTTCCGGAATATTGAATTCACTCCGGTTTTCCCCACTAATCGGTGCGACCGTCATTCCCGACAACACGTTATCGAGTTTTTCCATGGCCGGGGCTTTTTCTTCTTCTACCGGACCAGTCTTTGCCAATGCTTGATCGGAGGGCCGCTCGCCCAGCTCCAGGGTCAGGATCGTCTCCTTGCCCTCTCGTAACACTTTAATTTCTTTTTTCTTTCCCACCTTCGTTCGAGCAACAATATTACGAAGATGATTCACATCCTTGACGGCTTCTCCTCCGTATTCAAGAATGACATCGCCCCGTTGAAGTCCGGCCTTTGCCGATGGGCCATCTTCATGTACTTCGCTGATTAACACCCCGCCCTGTCGACCTTCAGGTAATTGGAAAGATTGCGCTAAGGCGGGCGTTAATTCCTGAATGGCCACTCCCATCCATCCTCTTACCACCTTCCCTGTTTCAATCAGACTTGCAGCAATATCCTTCGCAATACTGACGGCGATCGCAAATCCCACGCCTTCGGACCCGCCCGTTCTGGAGAAAATGGCCGTATTGATCCCGATGAGCTCCCCTTTCATATTTACCAGGGCCCCACCGGAATTTCCGGGATTAATTGCGGCATCTGTCTGAATGAAATCTTCATATTCCGTAATACCGACACTACCTCGCCCCAGGGCACTGATAATTCCCAAAGACACAGTATTGCGTAATCCAAATGGACTCCCAAGGGCTAGAACCACGTCTCCAACACGAAGGGATTCATATTCTCCCCAGGCCACTGAAGGAAGAGGGCCATTTTCAAGCTTAACCTTAATAACCGCTAAATCAGTCTTTGGATCGGTTCCCACAACGGTTGCTGACATCTCTCGTCCATCATGAAAGGACACTTTGATATCGCTTGCATCTTCCACAACGTGGTTATTCGTCAGGATATATCCGCGAGAATCAATAATCACTCCAGACCCCGCGCTCATTCCGGGAGGGCCACCGGGACCGCCGCCGGGAGGGCCACCGGGGCCACCACCAGGAGGGCCACCGCCGGGAGGGCCACCAAACGGCCCGGGAGGTAGGCCTCTGGATGGTCCACCTCCACCAGTCACTGCCACATTGACAACTGCGGGACCGACCTTTTCAACAATTTCTGAAAAACCTTCAATAAACGCTCCGGGTATAGCCGCTTGCGTCTGAGCGGGAACCAACCACCCATTTCCAAAAAATCCACCTATCATTCCCAGACCTAAAATTAGGGAAAGAAACCCCCATGGAGGGGCAATTCGAAACGGCCGGGCAGCGCCAGCAAACAAACGTGACATGTGCATCATCCCGATCTCCTGTTCAAAAAATTTAATAGAAACGGAGTGAATAGGAAAATTTCTATCTCACAACTCTTCGCATTCTCAAGAAATTCCCCAAGACAGATCGCCTCACTTCGTATAACCGTTTGATTCTACAATAATTGTTTTCCCACGTTCAAAGTCAAATCCCCAGTTTTTTTCTGACACTCGTACACCCTATTGCCTGGCAGAGTTTCATCCATCTTGTCAAGGCTTTTGCTTTAATGAAGGATAAAACACCCTGCGAAGACCTTAACACCTTCAGAACTGGCTATATGGATTGATGAAGACGCAAAAATTTTTCATTCTCATGAGCGTAAAACCTGAGAAAATGCCGCACGAAAATTTAGAAAAGCGAAGTAGTTGTAGGGGAATGAGGACGTTGGCTCGATCGAATGATAATTAATTACATGAGGCAGGAGGAATTACCCGGTAAGATCCAGGAGAGAGCCCAATACCTTGTCCTGAATTTTGATACTGGCGATATTAGCTTCTATGAGATTCACCGCTTGCAGATTGGAAATAATTTCTTCCCCTAGATCAACATTAGATCCTTCCCGAAGACTGATCGATTCTTCACCTGAGAGAAATTGTGAGCGGGGATGTTTATCAGTTTGCAAGGTTATCCTCACCTCATTGCCGGTTGACGATTCTTCTGGAAAACCACGAATCCGTTTAAAACTTTCAGTTTGGGAATTGGCAATATTATGGGCACCAACGCTGAGTATTCTTCCTCCCGTTTGAATTCCAGATAGTGCAGAGGCCATACCGGCAATCATCATTTTTCTCCTTCTGTTTCGACAGGCATCCTACAGTCCTCCGACACCTTCACGTTATCGACCAAAATCCAGAAACCTTTCCTGACAAGACGGAAGATGTTGCATGAAACTGCCGGAGAAATAGCTATCCATAACGGGGAAATTCGTCCTTCTAAAATATTCATAGAAATTGCTGAAGAGTGCCAGTATTTTTGCTATGGTCCTATGGTGTCCATGATCTAGGCTCTTTCATGGAGGAACCAAATGCGGGGACTGGTTTTTCATCAGAAGCTTCAATTTCAAACAGACCTTCCCCTTCCCCCGCGACCCCATGGGGAAGCCAGGATCAGGGTCATCCAAGCCGGAATTTGCTCCACTGATCTACAGCTGATGAAAGGATATATGGGCTTTGAAGGTGTCTTGGGGCATGAATTTGTTGGGATAGTTGATGAGGCTCCGGATGCCGCATTAATTGGCAAACGTGTCGTCGGCGAGATCAATGCCGCTTGTCGTGCGTGTGAAACCTGCACCAATGGACATCCCACTCATTGCCCTCATCGCACCACCTTAGGAATCCAGGGTCGAGATGGCGCTTTTGCCGATTTCCTGGCCCTGCCTGTTGAAAACCTTTTTGTCGTGCCTGATTCTATTTCCGATGATCAGGCCGTCTTCATTGAACCCCTGGCCGCAGCCTGTGAAATTCCCCAATTAGTCTCAATCAAACCAACAGACCGGGTAGTTGTCATCGGAGATGGGAAGTTAGGGATCCTGTGCGCACAAGTTCTTGTATTATCAGGATGCGCTGTAACCTTATTGGGTCGCCATTCAGACCATGACGCGTGGCTCACCCACATGGGAATCCGAATAACCTCGCACCTCACTGATATTTCTCAAGGCGCAGATATGATTGTGGAGGCCACTGGAAGCCCCGAAGGGCTTTCCACAGCCATGAAATTGATTCGGCCAAGGGGAACACTTGTACTCAAATCCACGTATCACGGAAATGTGTCTGTGAATATGACGAATTTTGTCATTCAGGAAATATCCTTAATTGGATCTCGTTGCGGTCCTTTCCCTCCGGCCATCCGCTTACTAGAAACGAGGCACATCCGGGTCGACCCGCTCATCCATGCCCGCTATTCACTCCTTGATGGCGTTCTGGCCATGGAAAAAGCGGATCAGAGTGGTATACGAAAAGTCATGCTGCAAATGACCTAAAGCAGGGCTAGTTGGAAAATTTTTCATGTATCCATGCTGGTTGATTGCTTCATGCTTTGGTATGATGGTCCTTATATTCGCCGAGCTGGCGTAGCTCAATCGGTAGAGCAGCGGTTTTGTAAACCGCAGGTCGGAGGTTCAATTCCTCTCGCCAGCTCCACACAACATACGATTTCCAAGATTTGGCAGAGGTGCAAAAGTACCCGTATCAGGGAAGAACCCACATCCCTATCCTGCTAAAGACTCAATTAGTCCCTCCAGCCTTTTCCAACGCGTTGAGCCAGACACAAGGGTTCAAAGTATTCTGATGTGTCAGAAACTGTCTCTTACCTCCTGATCCTCAGAAGTCAGGATAAACAACCTCATTCCTCTAATAATCTTACGAATTCAATCTATTGTCCAAATTTGCGGGAGATGCCCTTGTGTAATGCTTATTAAATTTTTACATTAAGCAACAAAGCTTTCGTTCAGGGCGCTATCTGTTAAAATACGGTGAAATGAGGATCGTCCTTTTAAAAAATTATTAAAAACTGCTTCAGGCTTTAACGGAGAAACTGGTCATTTCCTGATAGCATTGACCGAAAATTCGCAGAAGAATAAAAACCGTCCCCGGAGGCGATTCAAATCTGTTCGCATGTGCATGCTCAGATCGCGCACACCATGAACGACGAAAACCAATCAACCCTACCTGCGGAAAAATCTCCCGCCCCCCTGGCTGATCACACAAAGCCTGACCGTCCCGGACGACAAACGTATCCATTCGGAACATCTTCGCCTAAGGGCCGAGCGCCAAGCCTGAACCCACACGAATCCTCACATGCAGAAACACTGTCCATGCTGAAGAAACAATACCAGCTGGCCAAGCGTCAGAAACGATGGCTGAAGATAACAGGGCTCATAGGGGTGTTCGTTTTGCTATTGGGTGGGGTAGGCACATGGTTAGCGGAGGAGAATAAGGCTTTTAAAATGGCCATACTGAGAGTCGTCTCTCCGGTGGTGAGCATCCATCTGGACCCTGAAATGGTTTCAATTCCTGCCGGTACCTTTCAGCAGGGTGATAGCCGGGAAGAGGATACATTAAGCGAGCACCCGTTGCGAAAGGTCCATATCAAAAAATTTGCTATGGGGCGATTCGAGGTCACATTTGAAGAATATGACCGGTTCGCCATGGCGACGGGTCGGGCGTTTCCGGGAGATGAAGGGTGGGGACGTGAAAAGCGCCCGGTCATTAATGTCTCGTGGGAAGACGCTCGCGATTATGCCAAATGGTTATCGGAGGGAACCGGCCGTCGCTATCGACTCCCAACAGAGTCTGAGTGGGAATACGCTGCCAAAAATAGAGCAAAAGACGAAATTTGGGCGGGAACCTCAGAACAAGAACAGCTTGAGCCTTACGCCTGGTTCAACACGAACAGTACAGGGAGAACCCAGCCAGTTGGAACCCGACAAGCCAACGGTCTCGGGCTTCAGGACATGAGTGGAAATGTATGGGAGTGGGTCCAAGACTGCTGGCATGACGACTATCACCGTGCCCCAACAAATGGTTTGGCCTGGTTAGAGGCGAATAACGGACGCTGTGGAACACGAGTAAGGCGAGGCGGTGGCTGGACTAACGATCCCATATCTTTGCGTTCTTCGTTTCGAAATGGGTACAACGCCGACTCGCGGAGTATCCAGATCGGGTTTCGCCTCGCACAAGATATCGATTAGCACTTCGATTCTTCCATATTCCTATTTTCTTCCAAATCCTTTCCTTTCCTAAAGCATCCTTAAAAAAGACAGCAGCCAAAGGGGTGACGATTCAACACCTTAGAACGTTCCTCCAAGTCCTAGTGTCCAGACCGCATCCGGACGGAGCCCTTCATCTTTATTGAGTGGAAGCTGGACGGCTGCCTGAACCAGCGTGTTCGGAAGTGGAGCCCATTTTAGGCCGGGAGCCAAATCGACGATGTCCTTTCCACTGTTATCCTTATCGTCTAATTCGTGACGGCCCAGGAGATCGAGAGAGAAAGCAAAGACCGGAATAGGCGCAATATCAAACCCTGCGACATAGGTAAAAAGATTCAGTTCTGATTTGTTGTTGACGAGCACAAAGCCCGTATTCACATGGGGACCAATCATGCCGATCGGGGATGCATAATATTTAGAAGCCACAGCCAATCCCTCAAATCTGAATTCTCCGACTCCCATGAAGTTATCTTCATTTCCCGTGGGAAAAGAAACGCCCCCGCGTACTCCCAAATCAGGTAAAATCTCATGATTTTTCAGAAAGTTATATTTGGTTCGAAGAAGAACGTCTCCGATCCCGGTTTTATCTGCAGAAGAACTGTCTCTTGAAGGGTCCCCCGTTCCGGGTGCCGTCCCATTGATCACGTATATACCACTACAATTTCCACCTTGATTACAAGGAACACCGTTGGCATCAAGCATGGTCGCCTTCGCTTTTGCCTTGATCTTGTTATTGATGAGAGGTACAAGAAGATTGATGTCCCAATTATCCGTGAGGCCATACGTGCCGAAAAACCCCACAAAATTGGTAATCACTTTGACATCCAGGTTAATTTGTAATAGCTCATCCAACCCTGGGGCATTCGGCGGCGTTCCCGGCCCGGCAGTCGGAGAGACATCTTCACTGAGAGAAGACAGCTTTTGGCCATTAAATTTTTTGTAATTGGCGTTTGACCAGACAACCTGGAAATCAAATCGCCCTTTTCCAAGCGTGTCGGCTCGTTCCGCAAATAGTGGACCGAGGCTTTTGGTGACTTCAACAGGAACTCCCCGCTCAACATCAAACCGATACGCCGCCACGGTAGAGTTCACCGCGAATTGCCCCGTTTGAGCCCCAATGCCATTAGTCAGTTCATTAAATGAATTGAACACCGCATTGCCAAAATCATTGGACCGATTGCCTGCAAAATTAGGGTCTGTTTGAAAACCATTTCCCCCATAAAGATCAGGAATCACATTCTTTAAATCTTTGGCTTGAGTGACAGATTGACTGATGACAAGCATTGCCAACACAAGGAAACAGGCCAACCGCTGAATTCGCCTACATACCAAGTTCCGCATAAGCCAATAGGTCATTATTGCTCCTCATAAATTAGAATAAACCCAAAAAGGCTTCCCGAAAGATCCTGAACAAAGGATTTGGCACAATTGCCCACGCACAGTTATCGACTTTAACAATGGGTTTGGGGGATGGTACGCTCAACACCACAGGTCCAAATGAGGGTTTTAATGCACTCCCTCATTCAGCTTATGTGGCTATCAGATGGATTCATATCCGTTGCCGAAGTAGAGAAAACCAAGCGATCGTATAAACTCTTTCCTATGAAGTCAATGCATATTTCCAGGGGCACCGGCTCCACCCTTCTCCCACGAGACATAGTGTCCTCTATTTAGGGAAAAGACCGCCAGGCTGCATGAAGCAACGAAACGTCCCTTAAATTTTAAACCAGACACGAAGTCAACACTCGCATCTCTGACGCAAGACCCAGTAAACTGGTCTCAAGAACTGACAACGCCACAAGACCACTATAAATCCTGCTATACATTCTTCCAATTCTGGACCCTATGGTGATCTGACGCGACGAGATCAGGAGCCCTTGAGAAAATCTGAGGCAAAAAAAGAGTTGCCCATTGTCTGTTTTATTCTGAGAATTTTCTTGAATAAAATTAGCATACGTCACAGGAGCCGGTGCCCCGTGTTTGATTCCGTTTTAGATAATCCCATTCCGAGGAGAGGATTTCTTGCCCATCCCCGCTTCTTTCTCCTCACTTTCTTGGTATTCGCCTTGATCACATTGGTCCTCCCGGTACAGGCGCAGGCAGATCCACGAAGCAATACGGTGAACGGAAAAACTCCTGCCCAACATGTAGCCGAGACTCAGGGAAATGCCTGGGCTGTCATCATAGGAATTGATAAATATCTGAATCTCGCCGGTCTGGCCTATGCGGTCGATGATGCGAAATCCGTGGCCCGTATGCTCGAGGGGCAGGGATTTGGGGTCACATCACTTTACAACACCCAAGCCACCAGAACGGCAATACTCCGCGAGTTGCGCCAGAACCTTCTTGCCCGGGTACAAAAAGATGATCGGGTACTTATCTTTTTTGCGGGTCATATTGGAGAAACTCCAGGCAAGAAAAGGCAACAACCGGTGGGCTATATGATGCCCGTCGATACCGAACCTGGCCTTCTCCCAGACACGGCAATCAGCGTGGAGATTCTTCGTGAACTTTCTGAGGCCCTTCCGGCAAAACAGGTTTTATTTCTCATTGATATTTGTTATGGAGGCATTGCCGGCCGGAATCAGCGTTCGTTTCCCCCAATGACCGGTCATTATCTGGAGATGATTACCAGTGAACCTGCCCGCCAATTGATAACGGCAGGAGGAACCGGGCAACAAGCCTTAGCCGGACCGAAGTGGAAACATAGTGTGTTCACCTATTATCTTCTGGAAGGCATCGGGAAAGGCCGTGGGGATCTGAACGGCGATGGCATCATTCCCACATCCGAACTCTTCACCTTTCTTGATGAGCACGTGCAATCGGCCGCTCTCACCCATAAACATGCGCAAAGACCGGAAATGTGGGGGTTAAGTCCGGATAAGGGAGAATTTGTATTTATTCCGGAAAAAAAATCCTCCGGGTCTCAAATTGCGAACAACCCAATTCGCCAAGGAGGTACAAGCAATCCTGTATCAGGGACGATCGAGACAATTGTCGGACTCTTAAAGAGCTTTGGAAATCCCTTGGATGTCTTCAATAACAAGGTACCATCTGAAAAGAGTGAGCAAGCTCAAAAACAAAAATCCTTGGCAGAAGAGGCTGCCACGCTAGAGGCAGAACGTGAAAAGTTTGAACTACAGGCTCTCCAAACGTTGAAGGAACAGCGACAGCGAGAGAAAGAACTTCAAGCACAACTGGCCGAAGCCCAACGCCTGGCGGCCGAGGAAGAGCAGCGGAGGGTGGCAGCCGAACAGGCCCGCCAGGAACAAGCGGCCCTGTTGGCTCAACAACAAGCTGAATTAAAGGCCGAACAAGCCAGGGTGGCCGAAGAAGAGGAACAAAGAAGAAAAAAATTGGCGGAACAAGAACGAACTCGGCTAGCCCAACTGGCCGAAGCCCAACGCCTGGAGGCCGAGGAAGAGCGGCGGAGGGTGGCAGCCGAACGGGCCCGCCAGGAAAAGGAGACCCTCCTTGCTCAACAAGAAGCCGCGTTAGAAGCCCAACAAGCCAGGGTGGCCGCGGAGGAAGAACAACGCCAACTGGCCTTAGCACAACTCGCCGAAGCTAAACGGGTGGCCGCGGAGGAAGAACGGCGACGGGTAGCCGCGGAAAAGGCCCGTCACGAACAAGCGATCCTCCTAGCTCAACGACAGGCCGAGTTAGAAGCCCAACAAGCCAAGCTCGCAGCTGAGGAGGAGCGACGCAAACAACTCTTGGCAAAACAAGAACGAGAACTTCAAACTCAACTGGCCCTAGCCCAGCGAATGGTAGCCGAAGAGGAACGACGGCGAGCGGAAGCCGAACAGGCCAGACTGGCCGAGGAGGAAGAGAGACGAAAACAAGCCTTGGCGCAACAAGAACTCACACGTCAAGCTCAACTGGCTGAAGCCCGACGAATGGCCGAAGAACAGGCCAGAGTTGAGGCCGAGGAACAGCGGCGGAAAGAGGCGTTGGCCCAACGAGAACTCACGCGTCAAATGCAACTGGCTGAAGCCCGACGAATGGCCGAGGAACAGCGACGCCAAGAGGCCTTGGCCAAACAGGAACAAATACGCCAGGCTCAACTGGCCGAAGCCCAACGAGTCGCGGCCGAAGAACAGGAACGCAAGGCGGCTTTGGCCAGGCAGGAACAAACGCGCCAGGCCCAGCTGGCCGAAGCCCAACGAGTCGCGGCCCAAGAACAGGAACGCAAGGAAGCTTTGGCCAGGCAGGAACAAACGCGCCAGGCCCAACTGGCCGAAGCCCAACGAATGGCGGCCGAAGAACAGGAACGCAAGGTGGCTTTGGCCAGGCAGGAACAAACGCGCCAGGCCCAACTGGCCGAAGCCCAACGAATGGCGGCCGAACAAGCTCGGTTGAAGGAGGAAGCCGCATTAAAAGCCGAACAAGCACGACTCGCCGCCGAAGAGCAACAACGCAGCCAAGCCGCAGAAGCGCGTCGCCTGGCAGCCCTGGAAGAAGAGCGAGACCGAGTCGCTCGACTGAAGGAAGAGGCCGCCTTGAATGCCAGAAAGGCCCGACTCGCCGCCGAAGAACAACAACGCCAGGAAGCTGCGGAAGCGCGTCGCCTGGCAGCTTTGGAAGAAGAGCGACGTCGAGTCGCTGCGGAAAAGGAGCGTAAGGAACTAGAGGAGAAAGTTGCGCAACCACAGATTGTTCCAGATGGTGGAAACAATCAGTCAGCGACTCTTCCTGAAAGATCGCCATCACCTGGGACCGTTCCCGCTTTCACTCCTCCTGTGGTTAATTCACCCCCGAACGAGAGTTCCGGGTTTTTCGGATTTTTTGAGAATATGTTCAATACGTCCCCTGACTCACAGCCAGTGACCAGCGATCAACCGATCGGATCTCAACCTGAGGCTGTCCTTGAAGCACGGCTACATCAACACGATTTACCGGATACTGTTCAGTCCGCCCTGTCAGGCAAGAAGGCCGACCCCATGATCTTGATTCCCGCAGGAGAATTTAGGATGGGAAGTACCGAGGACCAAATTTCCGGCTTTCTGAAAGATTTTGCAGGAGTCCAGTTCAATGCCTTTCAAGCAGAAATACCTCAACGTCAGGTAAGCCTCAATGCCTATTATATTGATCAATATGAGGTCAGCTATCGCCGCTACCGTGAATTTCTTGAATCCACAGGTCGGGACGCCCCCGCATTTTGGGAGAATGAACGATTTCACCAACCAGACCATCCGGTCCTCGGAGTGACCTGGTATGATGCGACGGCCTATTGCACCTGGTCGGGAAAACGCCTCCCCACCGAGGCAGAATGGGAACTGGCTGCCAGGGGACCTCAAGGCTATGCCTACCCTTGGGGAAATACGTGGGATCCTCAACGAACCAACACAGCGGATTATTGGGCAGGGAAACCATTTTTATCCATTGCCAAATGGGCTGATTGGATGCAAACGGCTTTGGATCGAGGAAAAGCCGGTCCGTTAGAAGTTGGAACATTCTCGAATGGAGTCAGCCCATTTGGCGTTCATGACATGGCTGGAAATGTATCCGAGTGGGTCTTCGATTGGTATTCCCCCTACGAGAGTCAACCGAGCCTCGTCCACAATCCCAGCGGACCGGACTCCGGGGCCATGAAAGTGCATCGTGGAGGATCCTGGAGTGTGAGTTCAATTTTTGCCCGGTCAACCTATCGGGCGCGAGAAAATCCTGAAAAGAAAAGTCCTTACATTGGCATGCGGTGCGCCAAGTCCTATCAGTAACTTTTTCAATCCATTCTCAGGTCCTACTCAATAGTCCATATTCGAATGGCCTTTTGCCTGATTTCGCGATAAGCCCTCTCCTGCGGAAATTTATGAGTTACTGAATCTCCCAATCTGTGGAGGTCGATCCCGGGAAGCCCACGGCGGAAATAGTCAGGCCGTTCATCAGCCACACCGCTACCGTCCCATTCGTCCTATTTCGCCAAATAACATCCGCCTTGCCATCCCCGTTTACATCCCGCGCCTCTGCCAGTTGCCAAACAGCTGGTACCCCGCCAGGAAAACCCGAGGCGGCAATGGCCGTCCCATTCATCAACCAGATCGCCGTACTCCCATCAGTCGTGTTGCGCCAAACCAGGTCCGCCTTGTCATCCCCGTTCACATCGCTCACTGCCATGATCTCAAACGCTGTCGACGCACTTCCGGGAAAGCCCACGCCTGTCACCGATAACCCGTTCATTAGCCACATGGCCACACTCCCACTGGTGCCATTCCGCCAAATGACATCGGCCCGGTTATCCCCATTCACATCCCCAACCCCGGCAATTTGCCATGTCTCCGGCACCCCACCAGGGAAGCCGGAGGCGGCAATGGCCGTCCCATTCATCAACCAGATCGCCGTACTCCCATCGGTCGTGTTGCGCCAAACCAGGTCCGCCTTGCCATCCCCATTCACATCGCCCACCCCCATGATCCGAAACCCCAGCGATGCACTACCAGGAAATCCTGTGGAGAGAATGGTTAACCCGTCCATCAGCCACACGGCCACACCTCCACTCGAACCATTTCGCCAAATGACATCTGCCTTGCCATCGCCGTTCACATCCCCCACACCAGCGATCTGCCAGGCCGCCGGCACCCCACCTGGAAAGCCTGAGGCCGCGATCGTCGTTCCATTCATCAACCAGATGGCCGTGTTGCCATCGGAGGTATTGCGCCAAACCAGATCCGCTTTGCCATTGGCATCAAGATCTCCCAGGGCCGGAGCAGTCCTGATTGGCACCAACGTCAAGCCCGTCGTGACAAAAAAGTCCTGGCCTGCAAGCGGAATTGCGGTTCTGGCTTTGGTGGTCTGTTGAATCGCTTCAAACAGAATGTTTTTGGAAAATCCAGAGGTCACCTTATGCTGCCCGGAAAGATGATACAGCAGATCCGACGTAGGCCCGATCCCAATCGTTTCACTTTCTCGAAAATTCGGTTGTCCAGCCACTGCCCCGGCCGAAACATCTAGAAATTCGGTGGCAGTGCCTGTCGTCTTATCCACCGTATAAATCCGGGCGGGTAACACGGGCGCCCCCCCGGGCACCGGTCGGTTATCCGTGATCGCATAGAGCGTCCCGGCCGCATCAAAGGCCAGATCCATAAAATTTCCAAACAATTTGGCCTTTTGCGTGGCCAGGCCCGTCGATGGATTAATCGTCACCAACCGGCGGAAACTATTCACTTCCGATGTCACCACCAGCAAGCCCCATAGTTGTCCTGTCCCAGGCTCCGTGGCCAGCCCTCGCCCACCCTTTAGAGATTCCCCCGTCGATAACGACAGGGGAATCCTGCCCAACTGGGCGCCGGTGTCGGGATGAAGCCGATACAGATTCGGCGGGGTCCCTGCCTGTTTCGCAAGCGTCAGCTCTTCCACGGAATACAGGGTGGACCCGACAAAGGCCAGACCGTGCGTGCGGTGCGTCAGATCCGCAATTTTGGACACCACCCCATTGGTGCGAAGGCGGTAGAGGCTATTTACGAGCGGCCCGGTCTTGGGATCATTTTGTACGCCAAGAAGAAATACCGGGGGTCCTGAAGAAATAACCAGGGCAACCGAACTACCCGGGGTCAATTTTATTCCTGCTCCGGGTATTTGACTGATGACGGTGCCGGTAGGCACCGTCTCGCTATTTGCCCCCGTCACGGTCCCAACAGTTAAGCCTGCGCCGATCAGGGTCGTTTGAGCACTGCTCTGTGTCAAGCCTACGACATCGGGCACGGCGGTCCCCAACGACACGACAAGCCCTACGGCATTACCGGGCACCACATTCGTGCCCGCCAATGGGTTTTGACTAATGACTTTACCCACCGCCACCCCGGCACTATTGGTCATCGTCACCGTCCCCACAGTTAAGCCCGCGGTGGTAATGGCCTTCTGGGCGTCAGCTTGGGCAAGACCAACGACATTGGGAACCTTTGCCCCAAGGGACACAACCAGGGCCACGGCAGTGCCCGCCGCCGCCTTGGTTCCGGCACCAGGTTTCTGACTAATAACCTTGCCCGGTGCCACTGTGAGATTAATGGCCGTCGTGACTGCTCCCACGGTAAAACCGGCCGTAGTAATCACCGATTGTGCCTTCGCCTGCGTCAACCCCACCACATTCGGTACTCTGGCGCCCAGAGACACTACCAGGTCCACCGGACTGCCAAATGCCCCTTTGGTTCCGGCGGTGGGAGTTTGACTGATGACCCTCCCCTCCGCCACGACGGAACTATTGACCGTCGTCACACTTCCTATAATTAAGCCTGCTTTAGTCAGATCCTTTTGGGCGTCAGCTTGTTTCCGGCCAACGACGTCAGGGACCTCCACTCCTGAAACCACCAGATCGATCCGACTGCGTCGAACCACATTAATGCCTGCTGCCGGATCTTGACTGATAATGGTACCCGGCAGGATGGTCACACTCTTCGCCGAAGTGACAGTTCCCACCCTCAGATTGGCTTTGGTAATGGTCTCCTCAGCCTTAGCTTGTGTGCTCCCCACTACATTGGGGACTTCTACAGCCCTTGCGGTCATAGGCATGGCACAGGTGAGGAACAGCAGACATACCAGAACTCCCAGTTGGAAAACGAATGAATTGAGTCTTCGACAGGTGGCGCGGCGAGCCAGGTTCAAGCCGCCATGAGGCTGAATTTGCAGTGCGTCCACGTTGTGTGTTCCATACGGCAACAATTGACTAAACATTATGACATCACAGAAGTTTAATTTCATACTCTCGTGTGCACTGGCCTTTCCATGGATACCTCCCTTAATACCTTCCTCTACGTTATTTATTGGCAGGACCGGAGATGAGGGTAAATTCCGTACGTATGAATGTGCCGGTTGGAGTTGGGGTCTCACCAATGTCTACTGAATTTCCCAGTCGGATGGGGCGGAGCCCGGGAACCCAACGTTCGAAATCGAAACCCCATTCATTTGCCAGATGGCCACGGTCCCACTCGAGCCATTGCGCCAGATGACATCAGCCATGCCATCCCCATTCACATCGCCGACTTGAGAAATTTGCCACGCTACCGGTACCCCACCCGGAAAACCAGGGGCCGCAATTTTCGTTCCGTTCATCAGCCAGATGGCGGTACTCCCATCAGTCGTGTTGCGCCAGACCAGGTCGGCTTTCCCATCACCATTGACATCACCCACGCCCGAAACCTCAAACGCCGGGGAGGCACTTCCGGGAAAGCCGACCCCCGCAATACCTAATCCGTTCATCAGCCACACGGCCACCGTGCCACTCGCCCCATTGCGCCAGATGACATCCGACTTACTATCCCCATTCACATCGCCCACCCCCGCGATTTGCCAGCCTACCGGTACCCCACCCGGAAAACCAGGGGCCGCAATTTTCGTTCCGTTCATCAGCCAGATGGCGGTACTCCCATCAGTCGTGTTGCGCCAGACCAGGTCGGCTTTCCCATCGCCATTCACATCGCCCACACCGGATATCTCAAACGCTGTCGACGCACTTCCGGGAAAACCTACGGACATCACCGACACTCCATTCATCAACCACACCGCTACCGTGCCACTCTTACCACTGCGCCAGATAACATCACCCTTGCCATCGCCGTTCACATCGCCCACACCCGCAATCCGCCAGACCGCCGGAACTCCGCCTGGAAAGCCGGTCGCTGCGATCGTCGTTCCATTCATCAGCCAGATGGCCGTGCTGCCATCTTGGGTGTTTTGCCAGATCAGATCAGTCGTGCCGGACGCATCCAGATCGGCCAAAGCCGGAGGACCTGTACTCGAATTCGAATTCGTGGGTGGCACCAACGTCAAGGCCGTTGTCACAAAAAAGTCCGGGCCCGTGAGCGCAATTGCCGTTCTGGCCTTCGTGGTTCGATGGATCTGCTCAAACAAAATATTTTTGGTAAATCCAGAGGTCACCTTATGCTGCCCGGAGAGATGATAGAGTAGATCTGGCGACGACCCTACCCCTATGGTCTCACTCTCTCGGAAATTCGGTTGGCCGGCCACCGCGCCAGCCGAGACATTCAGGAATTCCGTTGGAGCGCCGGTCGTCTTATTCAGCGTATAAATCCGGGCCGGCGCCACGGCTCCCCCGGATACCGGTCGGTTATCCGTAATCGCATAAAGTGTCCCAGCGGCATCAAAGGCCAGGTCCATGAAGTTTCCGGAGAGTTTCGCTATTTGCGTGGCCAGCCCGGTCGTCGGATTAATCGTCACCAAGCGCCGGAAACTATTCACTTCAGACGTGACCACGAGCAAGGCCCATAATTGGTTGGTCCCAGGCATCGTGGCCAGCCCGCGCCCACCCTCTAAGGACTCACCTGTGGACAACGATAAGGGAATGGTAGCTAAGGTGGCCCCAGTGCTGGGATTGAGCCGATACAGATTCGGCGGGATCCCTGTCTGTTTCGCAAGCGTCAGCTCCTCTACGGAATACAAGTTGGCCCCGACATAGGCCAAGCCATGCGTGCGGTGCTTCAGATCCCCAATTTTGGTCACTACCCCATCGGTACGAAGGCGGTAGAGACTATTCACCAGAGGCCCGGTCTTGGGATCATTTTGCACACCCATGAGGAGAACCGGTGGGCCGGAGGAAATTACAATTTCGACGGAACTACCTGGGTCCACATTCTCCCCACCTTTGGGATTTTGACTGGTTACGTTTCCGATAGGAACCGTCTCGCTAAAAACCGATGTCACATTCCCCACAGTCAACCCTACGTTGGTAATGGCCGTTTGCGCCGCAGTTTGTGATTTATTTACCACAGTGGGTACCGCCGTCCCCAGGGAAACCACCAGATCGACCGCACTGCCTGGGGCCACATTAGACCCGGATGTCGGATCTTGACTGATTACATTACCTATGGCCACAGTTTGACTGTTGGCCGAGGTCACCTTACCAACTTTCAGCCCGGCTGAACTCAAAGCTGTTTGCGCACTACCCTTTGAAATCTCGACGACATTGGGCACCTTGGCCCCAAGGGACACCACCAAATCCACAGCACTGCCGGCCTCCACCTTAGCCTCAGCCGCCGGATTCTGACTAATGACCCTGCCGGCCGCAACGCTAGGGCTATTGGCCTTCGTTACCCTGCCTACCGTCAGGCTTGCCGTGGTAATCGCCGATTCCGCTGCGGCTTGTGTCAAGCCCACCACCTTTGGCACCACCACCCCCAGGGATACCACCAAGGTCACGGCGGTTCCTGGAGCTACATTTGACTCGGCCACCGGAGATTGACTGATGACGGTTCCCGCGGGCACCGTCTCACTGGTGGCCGTCGTCACCGCTCCAAGCGTCAAGCCCGCCTTGGTGAGGGCGGTATCTGCAGCGGCCTGGGTCAACCCCACCACATCGGGTACTTTGGCCCCAAGGGACACGACAAGCGTCACCGCACTACCCGGCGGGACATTGCTCCCCGCTGCCGGGGATTGACTGATGACCGCGCCCGCCGGCAGCGTCGTACTGGTAGCCGTCGTTACCGGTCCCACGGTCAGGTTGGCCGTGGTAATTGCCGTTTCTGCCGCCGACTGGGACATTCCAACCAGATCCGGCACGGCTGTACCCAGGGACACCACCAGGGTTACGGCATTACCCGGCAACACATTGGTCCCTGCTGCGGGCGTTTGACTAATAACGTCACCAATGGGCACCGACCCACTATTGACTGTCGACTCTGCTCCCACCGTGAGACCTGCTGCCGAAATGGCGGTTTGGGCCACAGTTTGCGCCAATCCCACCACATCCGGCACGGTCACTCCGGATATCACGAGGTCCACAGGACTGCCAGGGACCACATTGATTCCGGCCGCTGGATCTTGACTGATGACCGTGCCGATGGGCACCGCGGGGCTATTGACCGGCGTCACGACCCCCACTAACAGATTGGTGCTGGTAATAGCCGCCTCTGCTGTGGCTTGTAGACTTCCGACAACATTAGGGACCTCTTCGGCTCTTGCCGTCGCCGGTAAGGCACAGGTGAGGAAAAGCAGACTCACGAGAACCACCAGGCGCAAAAGGATCGACGTGAAACCTTTTTCCAATTTCTGGCAGGTCAAATTAGGATTCAATCCATTCTGGTGCAGAACTTTCATCACGTTCATGTCGTTAACTCCATTCAGCAAGAATCGAGCCCATTACACGGCGAACAGGGCTCGCCTGTTTAGGCCGCCGCATGCACCTGCCCCATGGGTTCTTATTGCTTATTTCGTTGAATTTAAAGAAGGGGAATTCGTTGTTTCTGCAATGGGGGAGGGTTCGGTCGTGTAGTAAATTAGGTGACTAAAAGATGACTCATCAGGAGCAAGGAAAAATAAATCTCATTGTAACATGAAGAGGTTTACGCGTGCCAGCCTCTCAACACAGTGGTCTGGTGTCCCCAACCGACCGAAATTCATATCTACTGAATCTCCCAGACTGAGGAAGCCGAACCAGGGAACCCCACAGTGGAAATTGACAACCCGTTCATCAGCCAGACGGCCACCGTGCCAGTGGCATTCCGCCAGATGACATCCGCCTTGCCGTCCCCATTCACATCACCAACTTGAGAAACTTTCCATGCTAATGGCACTCCGCCAGGGAAACCCGCCATGGCAATGCCGGTCCCATTCATTAACCAGATCGCCGTACTCCCATCACTCTGGTTGCGCCAGACCAGGTCGGCTTTGCCATCCCCGTTGACATCGCCCACCCCGGCAACCTCAAACGCCGTTGAAGCACTACCGGAAAAGCCGACCCCCAGGATACTAAATCCGTTCATCAGCCAGACGGCCACCGTGCCAGTGGCATTCCGCCAGATGATATCCGCCTTGCCATCGCCATTGACATCGCCTACACCCGCAATTTGCCAAGCCAGCGGCACCCCGCCCGGAAAACCGGAAGCCGCAATAGCGGTCCCATTCATCAACCAGATGGCGGTACTCCCATCAGTCGTGTTGCGCCAGACCAGGTCGGCTTTGCCATCGCCATTCACATCGCCCACCCCCGCAATCTCAAACGCTATCGACGTGCTTCCGGGAAAGCCCACGGACGTCACCGACACCCCGTTCATCAACCACACGGCCACCGTGCCGGTGGCATTTCGCCAGATGATATCCGCCTTGCCATCGCCGTTCACATCGCCCACCCCCTCGATCTGCCAAGCCAACGGCACCCCGCCTGGAAAGCCGGCACCGGCGATTCTCGTTCCGTTCATCAACCAGATCGCCGTACTGCCATCAGCGGTGTTTCGCCAAACCAGGTCGGTCGTACCAGACGCATCCAGATCTCCCAAGGTTGAAAGGCTCGGACTCATGGGTGGCACCAAGGTCAATGCCGTCGTCACAAAAAAGTCCGGCCCCGTAAGCGTTATCTCGTTTCTGGCTTTATTATTCAGATTGATCGTTTCAAACAGAATATTCTTCGTAAATCCTGAGGTCACCTTATGCTGCCCGGAGATATGATACAGCAGGTCCGATGAAGTCCCCACCCCAATCGTTTCACTTTCTCGAAAATTCGGTTGGCCGGCCACCGCGCCGGCCGAGACATCCAGGAATTCCGTCGCGGCCCCCGTCGTCTTATTCACCGTATAAATTCTGGCCGGATTCACGGCTACCCCGGACACCGATCGGTTATCCGTAATCGCATAAAGCACCCCGTCCGCATCAAAGGCCAAGTCCATAAAGTTTCCAAACAGTTTGGCCTTTTGGGTCGCCAGGCCCGTCGTCGGATTAATCGTCACTAACCGGCGGGCATTGTTCACTTCGGACGTGACCACGAGCAACCCCCACAGCTGATTGGTCCCAGGTTCCGTGGCCAGCCCACGCCCGCCCTCTAACGATTCGCCCGTGGACAACGACAGGGAGATCGTAGCCAGCGTGGCACCGGTGTCGGGATTGAGCCGAAACATCTTCGGCGGAGTTCCAGTCTGTTGCGCAAGCGTCAACTCTTCGACGGAATACAACATAGATCCAACAAACGCCAAGCCATGCGTGCGGTGCGTCAGATCTGCGATTTTAGTCACCACCCCATCGGTGCGAAGGCGATAGAGGCTATTCACCAGCGGTCCGGTACGGGAATCATTTTGCACGCCCATGAGAAAAGCCGGGGGTCCGGATGAAATCTCCAGGGCCACCGAACTGCCCGGTGCTACCTTCGTCCCTGCTGTGGGATTTTGACTGATCACATTTCCGAGGGGGATCGTGTCGCTAAAAACTGGCGTCACCGTCCCTACTATCAGGCCCGCCGTGATCAAAGCCGTCTGAGCTATGCCCTGCGTCAAGCCCACAACATCGGGCACCTGGGCTCCTAACGAAACCACCAGGTTCACCGCACTGCCCGGTGCCACATTGGCGCCCGCTATGGGATTTTGACTGATGACGGCGCCTATTGCCACCGTTGGACTCGTGGCGGTCGTCACCGTCCCCACCGTCAAGCCCGCACCGGTTATGGCGGTTTGCGCGGCCGCCTGCGCCAAACCCACGACATTCGGCACGGCGGCGCCAAGGGAGACGACCATGTTCACTGCACTGCCCGCTGTCACACTGGTTCCTGACGCGGGGGTTTGACTGATGACCCTCCCAATGGGCACCGTGGCACTCGTGGAAGTTGTTAAGGTGCCCACCGTCAAACCGGCCGAGGTTATCGCCGTTTGCGCCGCCGCCTGCGTCAAGCCCACCACATTCGGCACCACCGGCCCCAGGGACACCACCAACGCCACTGCGCTACCTGGCGCCGCATTATTTCCGGCCCCTGGATTCTGACTGATGACATTACCCGCGGACACCGTCGCACTTCCGGCCTGCGTGACGGTGCCCACTATCAAACCGACATTAGTAATCGCCGTCTCGGCAGCCGCTTGCGCCAGGCCCACCACATTCGGAACCGCAGTACCAAGGGAAACCACCAAGTTCACCGCAGTGCCCGCTGTCACACTGGTTCCCGGCGAGGGAGTTTGACTGATGACTCTTCCGATGGCCACAGTCTGACTGTCAGTCGAGTTTATCGTACCCACCGTCAAACCCGCCGAGGTTATCGCCGTTTGCGCCGCAGCCTGCGTCAAGCCCACGACATTCGGCACCGCCGGCCCCAGGGACACCACCAACGCCACTGCGCTACCTGGCGCCACATTATTTCCGGCCCCTGGATTCTGACTGATGACATTCCCGGCAGGGACTGAGGCATGATTAGCGTGCGTTATGGCCCCAAGCGTCAAACCAACATTGGTAATTGCTGTTTGTGCGGCCGACTGCGCCAAGCCCACCACATTTGGCACCGAGGTACCCAGGGACACCTCAAAGGCAACGGTACTGCCTGGTGCCACATTGCCCCCGGCCACGGGATTTTGACTGATGACGTTCCCAATAGGTACGGTGGCACTATTAGCCGATGTCACCGTGCCCACTGTGAGACCCGCATTGGTAATTGCTGTTTGAGCGGCCGACTGCGCCAAGCCCACCACATTCGGCACCGAGGCGCCCAGGGACACCAGCAAGGCCACCGCACTGCCCGCTTCCAGATTGGTTCCTGCCACGGGATTTTGACTGATGACGTTCCCAATGGGCACCGTCGGGCTATTGGCCATCGTCACCGTGCCCACCGTCAGACTGGCACCGGTAATCGCCGATTGTGCCGTGCCTTGGGGTAAGCCCACCACATTCGGTACCGCAATACCCAGAGACACCTCAAAGGCCACTGCATTACCCTGAAACACAATTGTCCCGGCCGCCGGATTCTGACTGATGACGTTCCCAATCGGCACCGTGGCACTATTGGCCGTCGTCACCGTACCTACCGAGAGACCCACATCTATAATTTCGGTTTGGGCCGCAACCTCTGCCAACGCCACCACAGTCGGCACCGCCACTCCGGAAATCACGAAGTCCACCTGACTTCCTGGAACTACATTGATCCCGGCCGCCGGATCGTGACTGATGACATTGCCAATGGGCACCCCACCACTAATGGCCGCCGTCACAACTCCCACGGTGAGACCGAGGCTCGTAATATCTGACTCTGCCGTAGCCTGTGGAGTCCCGATTAAGTTAGGAACTTCTACGGCACTTGCTGTCGCTGGGAAAATAAAGGTGAGGAAAACGAGGCTTACGAAAACCGGCAGCCACAAAAATATCAACTTGTGACATCTTTGTAACCTTTGAGGGGTTAGATTCAACCCTGTTTGGTGCTGAACCTTCATCACATTCATAGGGGGACCGGTCGTGGATTAAACTAAGTGACAGAAGGATACCTGATCAGGAGCAAGAGAAAAATGATATTTAATCTAAATGCACCATGTGAAAAATTACGCGTTCCATTTTTTCCTATGAGCCTGGTAAACGGATCAGCTCGGGATTCGTTCCTACTGAATTTCCCAATCTGAGGGAGCAGAGCCAGGGAAACCCACGGTTGAAATTGACAACCCGTTCATCAGCCAGACGGCCACGATGGCACTCTTATCATTACGCCAGATAACATCGGCATTGCCATCCCCATTCACATCACCGACTTGAGAAATTTTCCAGGCTACGGGGACTCCACCCTGGAAGCCTGCCGTGATAATGGCGGTCCCATTCATTAACCAGATCGCCGTACTGCCATCACTCTGATTCCGCCAGATCAGATCCGCCTTGCCATTGCCGTTCACATCGCCCACGCCGGCAATTTCGAAAGCGGTTGGAGCGACTCCGACAAAACCTACTGCCGTCACCGACAACCCGTTCATCAACCACACAGCCACTCCCCCATTGATTCCATTGCGCCAAATGACATCGGCATTACCGTCCCCATTCACATCGCCCACGCCCTCGATTTGCCAGGCCAAAGACACTCCGCCCGGAAAACCGGAGGAAGCAATAGCGGTCCCGTTCATCAACCAAATGGCCGTGCTGCCATCATTGGTGTTCCGCCAGACCAGGTCGGCTTTGCCATCGCCATTGACATCGCCCACCCCGGCAATCTCAAACGCTGTCGACGTGCTTCCGGGAAAGCCCACAGATGTCACCGACACCCCGTTCATCAACCACACGGCTACCGTGCCACTCGAACCATTTCGCCAGATGACGTCTGCCTTACCATCGCCATTGACATCGCCTACGCCCGCAATCTGCCAAACCTTCGGCACCCCCCCTGGAAAGCCTGAGGCGGCGATCGTTGTTCCGTTCATCAACCAGATTGCGGTGCTGCCATCATTCTGATTGCGCCAGATCAGATCGGCCGTGCCCGACGCATCCAGGTCTCCCAAGGCCGGAGGACCTGTGGGTGGCACCATGGTCAAGGCTGTTGTCACAAAAAAGTCGGGGCCCATGATCGCCATCGCCTTTCTGACTTTCGTGGTCAGATTGATCGATTCAAACAAAATATTCTTGGTGAATCCTGGGGTTACCTTATGCTGACCGGAGAGATGATACAATAGGTCGGATGAAGGTCCGACCCCAATCGTTTCACTTTCTCGAAAATTCGATTGCCCCGCCACGGCGCCGGCCGAAACATCCAGGAATTCCGTTGTGGCCCCCGTCGTCTTATTCACTGTATAAATTCTGGCCGGCATTACGTTGGCCCCCCTTGGCACCGGCCGATTGTCCGTGATCGCATAGAGCGTTCCAGCCTCATCAAAGACCAGGTCCATAAAGTTTCCGAAGAGTTTGGCCTTTTGGGTCGCCAGGCCCGTCGTCGGATCAATCGTCACTAACCGGCGGATATTATTTGCTTCGGATCTGACCACGAGTAAGCCCCATAGCTGATTCGTTCCGGGCTCCGTGGCCAGCCCTCGCCCGCCCTCTACTGATTCGCCTGTGGACAACGACAGGGGGATCTTGGCCAGCGAAGCACCGCTCCCCGGATTCAACTGATACAAATTCAGCGGAGCCCCTGGCTGTGGAGAAAGAGACAGTTCCTCGAGGGAATACAACGTGGTCCCGACATAGGCCAAGCCATGCGTGCGATGCGTCAGATCTCCAATTTTGGTTACCACCCCATCAGTGCGAAGCCGGTAAAGGCTGTTTACGAGTGGTCCGGTCTTGGGATCATTTTGCACGCCCATGAGAAAAACCGGCTGCCCGGACGATATAACCAGGGCTACTGCACTTCCTGGATCCACATTGGTCCCTGCGCCCGGCTTTTGACTCATAACGTCACCAATCGGCACCGTGGCACTAATGGCCGTCGTCACAATTCCCACCGTTAGCCCAGCCGTGGTAAGGGCTTCTTTGGCCGAAGCCTGTTTTAATCCCACCACATTCGGTATCTGAGCCCCTAGCGATACCACTAGATCAACCACACTGCCCGCCGCCACATTGCTCCCCGCTGTCGGATTTTGACTGTTGATCGAACCAATCGCCACGGTCGCACTCTTTGCTTTCGTCACCGTCCCTACCTTCAAGCCTGCACCGGTAATGGCGGATTGCGCGGCGGCCTGCGGCAAGCCCACCACATTCGGCACTGCGGCTCCAAGGGAGACGACCAGGTTCACAACACTACCTGCCACCACCTTGGTTCCTGGTGCCGGAGTCTGACTAATGACCCTCCCAATAGGGACTGTCTGACTGTTCCTCGAGATCACCGTGCCCAGCTTCAACCCTGCCGTGGTAATAGCGGTTTGGGCCGCCGCCTGGGTGCTCCCCACGACCTTCGGCACCGCCGGCCCCGTCGACACCACCAGGTTTACCGCACTGCCCGCCGCCGCACTCGTGCCGGCTCCCGGCGTTTGACTGATGACCTTGCCCGATCCCACCGAGGCATGACTGCTGTTCGTGATGGTCCCCACTTTCAGGCCCGCCTTGGTGACCGCCGTCTGCGCCGCGGCCTGCGTGGTCCCCACCACATTCGGCACCGTCACCGGCGCCGGGCCCGTTGATACCACCAGGCTTACCGCACTACCTGCCGCCACACTCGCGCCGGCTCCCGGCGTTTGACTGATGACCTTGCCCGATCCCACCGAGGCATGACTGCTGTTCGTGATGGTCCCCACTTTCAGGCCCGCCTTGGTGACCGCCGACTGCGCCGCCCCCTGCGTGGTCCCCACTACATTCGGGACGGTCACCGGCGCCGGGCCCGTCGACACCACCAGGTTTACCGCACTGCCCGCCGCCGCACTCGTGCCGCCTCCCGGCGTTTGACTGATCACACTCCCCGACGGGACCGACGCATGACTGCTGTTCGTGATGGTTCCTACCGTCAGGCCCGCTCCCGTAATGGCCGTCTGCGCCGCCCCCTGCGTGGTCCCCACCACATTCGGCACCGTCACCGGCGCCGGGCCCGTTGATACCACCAGGCTTACCGCACTGCCTGCCGCCACACTCGTGCCGCCTCCCGGCGTTTGACTGATCACACTCCCCGACGGAACCGACGCATGACTGCTGCTCGTGATGGTCCCTATCGTCAGGCCCGCTCCCGTAATGGCCGACTGCGCCGCGGCCTGACTCAACCCAACCACATCGGGGACATTTTCGGCCCATACTGTTGGCAACGCGAAGGTGGGTAACAACATACCCGCCCCAACCATGACCTTAAAAAGAAGTATCAGCCAACCATGGCCTTCACTTCGTCTGAGTTTCCGAACATTATTAAGCTGTTGCTCTGCGGCGTTCATGCGCAATGCCTCTTGGGGGTGGAAGCAAGCGAAACATCTTTGTAAAAGGGATAAAAAACACGGACACCTATGCCCGAAATTCTCTCCTCAGGTAAAAAATTATGGATGCAGCCTAGCCGAACACCACCTTCTTTTCAACGTACCTTTATTTCCCTCTTTTTAGGCTTTGATATGCATCTGGGAAAGAGTTACACCTTAAGCAAAAATGAGATTCTGACAGCGGGGTTTTGAAAATTTTCATTGTTCCCCGGCAAAATTTCCGATTCGACCAAGGAGACTGAGGATTGCAAGAGTCCTCTGGACCTCGCTCCTTCTAAACGGTTGTCGACCTCTCCTGAGATCCTTATAATGATCCTCAGTGCTCGCTCAATCAGCCTGATCACATACCCGACATCACAGGAAAAGGAGTCTTCGACATGGAAAAGAATACAGAAGTAAAACCAACCACCGAGGTCCAGGATGATCCCAAGGCCCGCGAACTGCTACAAGCCGCTTTTGCCAAAACATCCCGGTGGCAACCTGACTTCAAGGGCTTTCAGTCCGACCTTCGGGTTAATGTCAACGGGAAAGAAACCAAAGGGACTGTGACGGTGAAAGGACCACGGGATGTGACGGTTGCGATCGATGATGCGGAACTACAAAACTGGGCTCAAAACCAGATTGGAATGATTGCCGTGCACCGGGGACCCAGAACCTTTCAGGAATCAGACGGAAAACATACCCTGACGTTAGAGGGAGATGACCAGCACCCTTTGGGACAACGGATCACCATTCATGGAGATGGCATGGGTTCCTGGTACAGGGTGAAAGACAACCGCATCACGCAGATCAACCGAAACATGCCGCAAGCGGCTTTTACCATCAACGTCGAAGATAGTGCAGTCACCCAAGATCACCATCATCTCACCACCCGATATACGGTCTATTATTTTTCACCAAAAGACCGGTCACTGAAAAATGTCGACAGTTTTTCGGATACACATATCAGAGTCGGCAACTCAGATCTTCCGGCCACCCGTCGCATTATTTCTTATGAAAATGGTGAAATTGTCGTGCGTTCGTTAACGTTTGAAAATCACAAGATGTTGTCATAAACCCTATCCCCCCAGGCCGACATGAAGTTGGCCTGGGAATGTCGGATTTTTAGTCGTGATCGACCTTCCCAACAATTTCATTTCCAGAAGTCTCCAAAAATCCATGGAGAAGGTTGGAACATCGCAAAGTCGGTTTTCGAAAAAACGGTTCCCCGAATATCCACCCACATATTTCATGATGAGAAAAGGGATGATCCATAGATTCAGTCCAGCCCCTTCAACGTAAGCCCTGGCCACCCGTTCCTCCGCCAAATCCACCAAAGTTCCCACCGAATCCCCCCTGGCCTGTTCCCCAATATTCTCCATTTTTCCAACGGGGAAAGGGATGACGCCGTTCGGGACGAGTAAATCGCCATAACGCATACAACATCATCACCACTACCCCGATATTCATCCAAAAAGCGGCTGATCGCTGAGGGGGGGGGTTGTCCTTCGGAATAGGAGTCCGCGCGGCCAACGTCGAAAGGGATATGGCAGATCTGTAGATATTGATCCCATACTCTCCGGAACGAAACATGGGGCGCAAATGCTTGAGGGAAATCTCATCCAATTGTTGTGGAGTCAGGATCGGCAAAAGGTTCTTTCCGACAACCACCACGGCTTGGCGTTCCTTGACAGCCACCAGCAGCAGAATGCCACGCTCCTGTTGCGCCGTACCAATCCGCCAGGCTTCATAGAGGCGGGAGGCATATTCCTGGGCATGGGCAAGAGGGCTGATGGTTGGGAGAGTCACCACCAGCATTTCAATGCCGGAAGAGGATTCAAGGTCTTTGCACACTGATCGAATTTGTTTGTGCCATTCCTCATCAAGCAGGTTGGCATAGTCACTCACGTATCCCAATGGGGTTGGGAGATTTTGTTCCTTGGGAGTCATTCCCATCGAGGGTGCAGAGAAAATCAACAGGAACAGCAGGATGAACGGACCAACAAACCGCTTTCCATACATGGTCATAGCCCCCTATCCTGACGAACCGCCTGAACCCGTTTGCACAAGCCCTCCAAAGTCTGAAGATACCGATCATACACCTTGGGCCATTCAAGGGAACCCGGACTATTGATGCCTCGCTTCATCTGAAGCATGTCGAGGAGGACCGTGGGTTCAAACTGCAAGGCAGGAGGGAGGCATTCAAGAATCTGCACATCTTTTCTCTTTGAGGGGTGTCCTAAGGCCCGAAGAATTCCTCGCACGCAGGGGAGAACGGCGGTTATGGATAGAATCAGCAAAGCCTGGATGGCCTCCGCTCGTCCTTCTCCTTCGACAAACCGTTGCCGCACACGAAACACATTGGCCAGGAGTTCCTGCTCACATTGCCATCCTAACTGTGTCTCATCAATTTGTCCGGCACCGAACGGATCTTTCCCTACCAGAGGCACATGTTGCTCCTGCATTTGAAAATATTCCAAGGGGAACAGATAACATGATCGGGACAATTCCTCCTGTGTCATCACCAGTGGTGCGACGATATGGTGCTTACCCCATTGGCGATGCAATTGCCCTGCACGCTGAAGCCCACTCACCGAAAGTTCCCGGACCAGCACCAAAAAATTGATATTGGAGCGGCCCGCAATGAAATCTCCCCTGGCCGCACTGCCATACAGGAGAACTCCCTCTAAATCAGCACCCCAACCCTTCTGAAGCTGTGTTAAATATTGTTCAAGGATTTCCCGAAGGTCCTCGGGAAGTTCAAGCGACTGCAACGTTGTGGTTGGCATAGGATACAGACCAAATATTGGAAAAATGATGAGTGACGAAGATGGACTCCGGAGTTAATTATGCAGACCCGGCATGATCGGGAATCTGATGGGCCCGAGGATCGGGTAACAATCCTGCAGCTTGAAACCGATCCACCCATCCAAATGGTGATGTGGTCCGCAGCCCTGCTGTGGCCGTCAAGACTTGATATTGTAAACGAGGATTTTTATCCATCGTAGAGAACACACGGTCTCGCAACATTCCGAGGAGAGGATTTCCGGTATTCCAGAAAAAGACCTCTTCATCAGCCAGGCGCTGCAACATGGTGACCTGTGGGCGCCGTTGTGTTTCAAATCGCTTAAGAGCGGACGTCGACCAATTTCCGGTCCGGTGACAATCGTCAAGAACCTCCGCGAGGGTGACCGCATCGACCATCGCCTGCATCCGTCCCTGGGAGGCATGTGGATTCATCCCATGCGCGGCATCACCCATGACGACCGCCCCATCCTGAACCCAGGTTTTCGCCCGGACCCTCCCCGTTCCCATATAGGCCGTCTGATTCCAATCCAGTAAGGAGTCAAAGAGCGGGGCAAGATCCGGAGCAATGGTTTTCCATTTTTCTCGAAGGGCCGACACCCCATCGGCCTTGACCTGATTCAGAGAATCAGACGAAACCATATAAAAGGCATAGACTTTTTGACCGGCAGCAGGGAAAATTCCCAGAATGGATTTTTTGCCCACATAATACTGGGCTTCCTCGAGTGGGCCTGGTGATTCCAACATGGCAACAAGATAACTGTCGAGATATCGATGAAGCGCCGTGGGAATGCCAAGGGCTCCTCGAACCTCAGAAAACGGTCCATCTGCCCCAACCACCAATTGCGATCCAATAGTAACCGGGCTTCCCCCTATGTCCGCTTTGACGCCTGCGATCCCTTTGCCATTGCGGAGAAGGGACTGAAAGGTTGCCCCATACCGAAGTCCCTCTGGATTCTCCCGGCACAGAGCGTCGAGAATGGTGTGGTGAACGACATGAGGCCACATCACCAGGGCCCGATTAAAAGGCGGCGGCAACATCCCATAGTCAATGGTACAGAGCCGCGTTCCTCCACTTTGACGGAAATGAAAGAATCTAACCGGTTTGTAGGCATGAACAGGCAGTTGATCTAAAAGGCCGAGCCCCTGAAGAATCTGCTGTCCATTGGGTTGAAGAATTTCCCCACGCAAGCCCTGTGGAGGCCCCGAAGCCTGTTCCAGAACAATATTAGCAATCCCTTTTCGGGCTAAGAGAAGGCCCAGAACAGCTCCCCCGCCGCCAGCACCGATGATCAAAACCTGTGTATGTAGGTCCACGACAGATACCTTTGAATCCCTTCACAAAAAAATTCGACCTGTTCCCGCACAACCGGGGTGAGCGAGAAACCGAGTTGTCAGCATTCCGATTACCCGACTCGATCATCCTCCAGCGTGGAGGAGGAGGTCAGGGTTCTGAAAAAATTGACTGAAAGTGGTCATCAGACTCTTCCCAGGCTGGGGGATAGGAACTCGACAACCATTGCCGAAGATACATTTTCTGCGCGGAGGACAACATGGATTTTATTTGGTGGGTCCGTCCTTGAAGCGGCTGAAGAAATCCAACCCCTTTCTCGGGATCTAACGTGGCCGTTCGAACATACACTGTCGTATAGACGAGTGGCTTTGTCTCATCGCCATCCCCTTGAAGCCACACGGAAATATATTTATCCATCTGCAAGCCTGAACTATCCAGTGCCGGGTCCGTATCATGAAATAACTCGTTTTCGGTCTGCTCCAGGGGCACCGCCCCTTCGGCTCGAAACAAAAAATTATGCTTCCACATGAAGAATTTCCTTTGGATTAACAGTCAAACCAGGTATGATAGTGTCAAGTGGTTTACGACAATGTCAAGACAGATCATCCTCTCATTATAAGGTGGCATGGTGCGGGAATCATTCATTCATGCTCATGACTGACAATCAACGCAAGACTAGATAAAATCCTGCAGGTTTATTATTCTTACGCTTTCCAACATTGAGGATGGATGTGTGGTGCAGACATGGTAGGGTATTGGCGGCAACATCCCTCTCCCGTCACAGCATAGACGCTCATCTGATATTCACTATCTATACATGGAGGTTCCACGAGTGAAGACACAACCCAAGTGGTTTATCATGGTGTTCATTGCCAGCCTAGGGGTCGTAGGATGTCAGGGATCCGGGCAAACCGTGAATTTTGATCCCCATGCCCTCCCGTCCACGACGAAGGTCAACACCACCCCTCACGAAGATCTAACCATTTTGGTTGAACCGTTTCAGGATAAACGACCACAGAAAACTCGTCTCGGGTCCCGGACGCATTTTTGGGGAGGTGCGACTCACTTTAATGCCTGGAATGGGAACCTCGGCGAGGGAATGGCTGATCTTGCCCTGGAATACCTTCAACAGGAAAAGTGGCAAGCCTCCCGGGCAACAACATCTGAAACCGAGCCGGAAAGTGCTCCGGCCGATGTCACCCTGACAGGCGATATTTTGGTCTTGGAGACGAATGCGAAAAGCGGGTTTGGCTTTACGGATATTGAGGTCAAAATACGTGTGGCCTTTGAAGCAAAAAATTCGGCGGATGGCAGCACTGTCCGGATGGTGCTCGGCGCGAATGGAACCGACAGCGTGGTGACGTTCAATCCCAAGGATGTGGAAGAACTCACAAATCATGTCGCCAAAGATTTGTTCAACCAATTATTTCAAGATCTGACAGTCAAAGATCGGGTATTACATTTAAAATCTGAAAATCTATAAGATGGTGGCTCTTTTTCCCTATCCCCGGTTGTTCCTTCCCTCCCTGCCGGCTGTAGAGAACCGGTTTTGTCGTCAGGAGGTGAATCGCCACTAAACAGGATGGTATCCTCACACGGAATAGGAAATCTCTCCGACTTCATCCTAAGAAGCGAACGATTACGCTCTCATGAACTATTTATTTTTTTTACTGTCTTCATGGGTCGCTTCATTTGGAAAAGGAGTCGTTGATGGAAACTACTGGTACTGAATCCTCCGTCCCCCAAGCAAATATTTTAATTGTTGAGGACGAGGAAGGTCCGCGCGAGGCGTTAAAATTAATTCTTTCTCCCTATTTCAATCTCTTTACGGTTGATCGGGCTGAAATTGCGCATCAAATTCTCAAAACCCACCCCATTGATCTCATCACCCTTGACCTAAAACTCCCTGATCTGTCAGGAAACGATCTTCTTTCTCAGATTCGGAAAGACGGGAAAGATGTGGATATTATCATCATCACCGGATATGGCACACTCCAATCCGCCATCGAAGCCATCCGCCACGGGGTGGCCGCCTATATTCTCAAACCCTTCAATGTGGCCGAACTGCTTGACACAATCAATAATACTCTCGATCGCCGTCGCCGATATTCCTCCCTTCAAGCCGCGTTGCAAGCATTTGGAAGCCTTTGGGCTTCCGGGATCGATGTCCAATCCGCCCTGGCCAACATTAAAACCCTCCTCGCAGCCAAACACCCCGAATTGATTCAACATGGGAGCCGGGTGAATTTTTATGCCGCTCTGCTCATTGAGCATCTTCAATTAACCAAGGAGGAGCAAGAGGGCATACAACTCGGGGCCTATCTTCATGATATCGGGAAAATCGGCATCCATGATCACCTCATTTCCGGACTTCATTCCCCGACGGAACAAGACCAGGAACTTCTCAAATGTCATCCCGCCATCGGAGGCAAAATGATGAAGGGCCTTCCATTTCATGCCTGTGTCGAACAGATCATCCTCCATCACCATGAAAAGTTTAATGGGTCTGGATATCCGGATGGATTGATGGGCGAACAAATTCCCTTGTCGGCACGCATTGTCGGTCTGGCGAATATCTTCGATCATTTCGTGACCGGCTATGGTTCCCAAAGGGCTATGCCCGTCCCGGAAGCACGAGAAAAAATTCGGCAGGAAGCGGGCAAAAGTGTCGATCCCCATCTGGCAGAATTATTCGCGAAAGTCGTCTGGTAGCGATATCAGAGACTGGAGACACATGAGCGAACATGAGGCGGCACCGCTGAGGCATCATGACTAAGAACCTTCAAGGGGCTTCAAAAATAACCACCCCTGTGCAGTCGGTCGAGAAATGGGAGCAGGCCTTTGATGCCCTCACGGATCATGTCATGATTTTAGACCGCACAGGGACGATTGTCTGGACCAATCGAGCCATTCGTGACCAAGTTCAATCAAAAATCGGCCCATTGGTAGGACATAATTACCGCACACCCTACTATGGAGCGACCATCCCCAAAAACCCTCCGCCATGGGAAACGGTGTTAGCAGGCGCCCTGTCTGCAGTGGTGGAAACACAGTTCCCTTCTCTCCCAGGGGATTTCCTGGTCTCATGCTACCCCCTCTTCGACTCCAATGGCATTCAATGGGGTGCGATTTCGGTGGTCAAAGATATTACAGAACGCAAACGCATTGATGAAGCGTTACGGAAAATTGCCCAAAGCGACCCGGCTCCCGGGAGCATGGCGTTTTTGCGGTTTTTGGTAAGAGATCTCTGCCAGGCTTTGAATGTGCCCTATGCCATATTAGCGGAATTGGAATCGCCGACTCACCCGCTCACCCAAACTGTCGCCATTTGGTCCGATGGGACTTTCGGGGAAAATATGCCGTGGACACCTCCTCCAGAGATTTTTGAGCAACTTCTGAAAGTCAAAGGATGCCATGGGGACAATTTGGAATCCCCGCTCTTTCCTCCGGACTCCCCGCTCGGCTCATGGTCGGTCATCAGTTATTTGGGAACGGCCCTCCGTGGCCAGACAGGACAAATTATCGGGATCCTGCTTGTCTTTAGTCCGACGGCCATCCGTAACATCCATGTGGCCCAATCCATCATTCAACTGTTTGCTGCCAGGGCGGCCGGGGAACTTCAACGTAAAAAGGCCGAAGATGCCTTGCGGGATAGTGAGCAGCGCTACCGGGCCATCGTCGAACATGCCTATGATTTAATCATCGAAACCACCGCGACGGGTGAATGTCATTACATCACCCCGAATTGTCAAAAAGTCCTGGGCTATGAGGCAGCCGAAATAGTGGGGAAAAATTTCTTTGATTTCATCCATCCCGAAGAACGGGGACCGTTATCCGAGTCGTTTCATTCTCATCTCAAGACACTTCAGGAAATTGATATGGTGTGCCGGTTGCAAACGAACCAATCCGAATGGCGCTGGTTTGAAAGTCACATCCACCCCTTTCGAACCAGCACCGGGACGGTCGTGGGAGTCATCGTGACACGGGACATCACGGAATGGAAACGACTGGAAGATGAACGACTACGGGCCACCAAACTTGAGTCGGTTGGCTTACTGGCCGGCGGCATTGCGCATGATTTCAATAATATTCTCACGTCGGTATTTGCCAATATCGGACTGGCTAAAATGGTGACCGCAAAACAGTCGCCGCCTCAGGGCGAGAAAGTCGTTGAACGACTGGAGGCTGCGGAAAAAGCCTGTTTGCGAGCGAGGGATCTCACCAAGCAACTGCTCACCTTTGCGAAAGGAGGCGCCCCGGTCAAAAGCACGACCTCAGTTGCCTCCATTATTACCGACACAGTGCAATTCGCCATGCGAGGTTCGGCTGTCCGGTGCACTACGGATCTCCCCGATGACCTCTGGGCGATCGAAGTCGATGAAGGTCAAATCAGTCAGGTGATACAGAATCTCGTGATTAATAGCCATCAGGCCATGCCGGATGGAGGCACTATCAGCGTCGTCGCAAACAATTGTCTGGTGCCCCCTCAGACCGTACTTCCCCTGAAACCCGGCAGGTATGTGTGTGTGTCCGTCACGGACCAGGGCATCGGCATTCCTGATGATCATCTCCAAAAAATCTTCGATCCCTACTTTACGACCAAACAAAAAGGGAGCGGACTGGGCCTGGCCACGACCTATTCCATTATGAAACGCCATGGAGGGCATGTGGCCGTCACCTCTTCACTCGGCAACGGCACATGCTTCACCCTCTATCTCCCCGTCTCAACCTCCCTATCCGCAAAAAAGAATGAAACACCGGAAAGTCTCGTGCAAGGCGGGGGAAGAATCTTAGTCATGGATGATGAAGAAGACATCCAGGATGTCTTAGGAAAAATGCTCGACCATCTCGGATTCGAGGTGGACTTTGCCGACGATGGACTGAAAGCCGTGGCGCTCTATACCCAAGCCATTCAGGGCGGCCACCCGTATTTGGCCACCATCCTTGATCTCACGATACCCGGAGGAATGGGAGGCAAGGAAACGTTGCGCCTCATTAAAGACTGTGATCCAAATGCCAAGGTTATTGTTTCAAGCGGGTATTCCAACGACCCGGTCATGGCTCATGCCGGCGAATTCGGATTCTCAGGCTTTATTGCCAAGCCGTATAATCTCCTCGATCTCTCTAAAGTCTTAACTCAGATCATTTGACGGATCATGCCATCAGGAAGATGGCGACGAAAAATGTCGGGGTAAGGCCTGGGGGGAAATAATCCCCCGTTCGGTAATAATGCCCGCAATCAGGTCTGCCGGGGTCACGTCAAACGCCGGGTTCCAGACTTCCACACCGTGAGGAGCAATCATTTGACCACTATGCAATGAGGTCACTTCTGAAGGGCTCCGCTCTTCAATGGGAATACCGTTCCCATTCGCTGTTTCCATATCAATGGTCGATGAAGGTGCGGCCACATAAAAAGGGATGCCATGGGCATGGGCTAAGACCGCCACCGAATAGGTTCCGATCTTATTGGCCACATCGCCATTGGCAGCAATCCGGTCAGCCCCCACGACGCAACAGTGAATGCGGCCCTGTCGCATCAGTGCCCCCGCGGCGTTATCGGTAATTACCGTCACGGGAATACCATCCTGCTGAAGCTCCCAGGCCGTCAGACGTGCGCCCTGGAGAACGGGTCTGGTCTCATCGGCAAAGACCCGAATCTGTTTGCCCTGCTCCCAGGCCGCCCGGACCACGCCTAATGCCGTCCCATATCCTGCCGTCGCTAAGGCTCCGGCGTTACAATGCGTGAGGATATGATCTCCATTCCGAATGATGGCGGCGCCAAACGTGCCAATGGCCCGGTTCACCCGAAGGTCCTCTTCCAAAATCGCCAGGGCTTCTTCCTGTAATCGTTTCTGGATATCTTGAATCGATGACGCGGAAATTTCCGTCATCACACGGGTCATCCGGGCAACGGCCCAGAATAAATTCACGGCGGTCGGACGCGTCGCAGCCAGCGTGCGACAGACCTCCTCCATATAGGCGGAAAACCGCTCATGGTGAGTCTCCACACATTGCCGGGCCCCTAAGGCGATGCCCAAAGCCGCCGTCACGCCAATGGCAGGGGCACCGCGTACGCTCAAATTCCGAATCGCTTCAGCCACATCCTGATAGGTGCCACAATTAAGAAATCGCACTTCTCCGGGGAGAGCCCGTTGATCCAAAATCACGACATGATTATTATTCCATTCAACCGTTGGAATCATCCTGGCTTCCTTTCACTCGATCTGTTCTCGCCAACTCAATTGGTTCATCACCCGTCCCCCTTTCTCTCAATGTCCATCCCAAAGTCCCATCGGCAAAGTCATGCGGCTCACAAGGGACCGGGTACTCCGGAACGTTTGGACTCAGGAGAGAGGGACCCCTCGTCCCCCTTAGAGCCTTTCAATAAATCATAGGGCAGGGTCAACGTATTGTTCAAAACATCAAACGCCAACTGGGCCAATCCGGTCAACCCGGTTGTTACGGATTCCATGGGGAGATACTCGACCTCCGGCTCACCTAACGGTCCTGCAATCGAAAACATGGCTGTGGCAATGCCTTTCCGATCTCCGGAAAAAATTCGTCCAAAGAGAGGAATATCTTTCAAGAGATCCGAATAGGCCCCAAAGGGGCTGACGGCGGAAATGCCTTCAAGCCGATCACTTTTCCAGTCATACATGCCGGCCGCAGAGACTTTCATGATTGGACTCTGGATCAACAAATCTTTAGTGGAAAACACACCGTCTTCCACGGTAAGTTTGCTGCTCACGGTCGTAAACGGAAATCCAGTCTCTTCAAGATCAACTTTTCCCCGCAGGACATGCGGTAAATTCAAGAGCGCCAGAATGCGCGGGAAAATAGTACCTTTACGAATATAGCCTTCGCCGAGAGAAATTTTCACACTTCCGTTGAGAGTGGGAATGATGCCACGGTCATCCCGCCCATGGCCTTGGAGCATGCCTCGCACGGCCATCTTTCCGGTGATCAATCGACGTTCCTCGCCAAAGAGACTCAAGACGTTCTCAAAAGGCAGATCCTTCGCCTGAAATGACGCGCGCATGGCGGCCGGTCGATTTTCAGGAAGATGAACAAAGAACCGCCCCCCGACGGTGCCATGTTCCGCTACCATCGCTTGCACTTTATCCACTGACACCAGGTTGTCATGAATCCTCAGCACGCCCGATAATTTTTTTCCGGAGAGGGTCTTATACCTCGGACGGTCGATATGCACAGAACCTTCAAGCGATCCATGCGAGGCTAACCACTCGATCCCATCCCGGATGGCTGATCGTCCTTCCTTGGGAATCAGTAAATCAATATCGAATTGAGGCGAGTCAAACATGACACTGACGATCGGAGTGGTTTTCCAGTTTTTCATAAATCCGGTGATGACGGCTTCACTATTGTTCAGCCGAAACTCCATGCGCTTCAGATCAAGCAGATTCTCATCCACTTTCAGTCGAACAAACAAATTCGAAATAGGATCGGTCATCCCGCGAAGAGCCACGACCCCTTCGGTTATGGCGACCCAACCTTTGGTGTTCCACTGGGTCCAATCGGTTCCGCGTCCGCTGCCTTTCAGTTGGACTTCGAGAATTCCTGAATGGATGATATCTCCCAGGACACGGATGCCTTCCGGCAGCACACCTAAATACACCGGTCCGGAATCAAACCGGGCCTCCCATGTGACTTTCGGGCGATACCGTATCGTCCCCTGTCCCCGAAGACGAAGAGGAAGCATCATCAGTTCCACTCGTTCAAAATGAACCCGACTGCCGGGATGGAACTGTCCCTCAAACTCAAGGCGTCCATCCTGACCCGCATGTTTCTGCAAAAGAGAAGGTACGGCAATGAGAGCGTCTCGCCCATCAATCCACCCTTTCAATTTGGGATGACCGGTCGGACCGGTCAGAATGACCGAGGCGTTAAGCGGACCGGTCATTTGCATCCCAGGTGATGTCGCCTGAGTCCTGGAAACCGGCAACAGTTCCTCACCGGCAAACCCGCCCTGAATGGTGAGTGGATCAAACCGGGGGACTCCCTTATAGTTGATAGTCCCATTCAACGCTAACGGGAAGGCACCCACATTTCCCTGTATGTTTTGAAATACGGTACTCTCCCGGGAAAAAATAATCGTACCGTGGCCTTCAGTCAAAGGATGAGGAAGACCCGGAATCTGAATCACCAGGCCCTCAGGATTAAACTCTCCAGCCTGGAATATCAGTCCGGGAGATTCCAAAAGATTCCCGGCAAACTGAAGGCGAAGCAGGCCAGTGCCATCCAAGACCTTCCATGAACTCAACAGACCAAAATCGGATGGCGCTCCCAACTGCGTCACCACCTGGCGAACCTTCTCGGCAGGTACAGGCCCTTGAATACCCACATTCCCCCACGGGCCTGACTCTTTCAACAAAAAAAGACCTTCCGTCACCTCAACCGGAATACCGTCATAGATGCCGAGCACCTCGGACAATTGAATTCGATCGGGTTCCACCACCACCGTCCCATGAATGTGGTCGGTGGTCGGCCAATCAGGAATACGGAGATAGCCATCGGTTAAACGAAACGTGCCGGTGACGGAAGTCCTCACATCCTCACGCGTGGAGCCGGTGACCCGTGCTTCGGCAATATTCAGTCCGCCTCCCCACTCGCCTTTGCCCCATACGGGCAGCAGGTCATCCGGAATCCATGTCCTGGGCAGATATTGTCGAATCATGTCGAGATCAACATTGGAGGACCGCATGGAGAACCCCATCATATGATGTCCGTCTTCAAGCATTTCAGTATTGGCCGAACCATCCAAATCAATAATAGAACTAGACAGATTGATTTTAGAGAGAGAAAGTCGGGAAGTTTTCGCATTCTGGACCCAGGTGACCTGAGACTTGACCGACAGCGTACCGGGAACCTCCATCAGCGATTGACCGTTAGGCAGGAATTCCCCAAGTTGTTTGATCTCCAAGTGATCGGCCCGCACCTTCCCGGAGAAGGTAATCTGTTCGAAACCAACCGTCTCGCTGATTACGGAATGCAGCGGAGACTCCCAAAGCCCTTCGAGTTCCCCCTTGATGCGAAAAGGCGCCAACTCTTCGGTCTGACGGATTTTTCCAGACAAATCAAACGTTGAGGCAATTGAGGACCCTTCATGACTGGTCTCAGAGACGAAGGCCACATCTTCAATAACAAACCCTCGAACGCTTTCTCGAGGTGACTCATCAATCACGATAATTTTGCCGTCCGTCACCTCAAATTTTCCCAGCACCAGAAATTCCGCTGCAGACACAATGGGCGACTCATTGCTGGCATAGCTCAGAAAACGCCATTCCCCCCCTGACTCACGACGCAGTTCAATTTCGGGAGACTCTACCAGAAAATCGCGCACCACAATTTTCTTCATGAGCAACGGCCCGATTCCCAGGTCCAAACTCATGGATTTCGCACGAAACACCGCATGCGACTCAGGCTGCTCCTGGACCACAATGTCCGAAACCAAAAAATGCGGAGAGGGAAATAAGGCGAAGGAGGTCTGGCCCACCGTCACGTGCGAACCAAACGTGCGTTGAATTTGTTGCAGAGCCAGAGTCTTCAGATAATCCGGATTTAAAAACAAGGGAAGCACGATCAGGGCAATCGTCAAGATCAGGGCAGCGAATGCGCCCCACCAGAACATCTGTTTGCCGGACCTTCGCACTACCAGACTCTCCCCGGATGAGCAGATACCCTAACCGTTGTGTGCGTGATGTGAGGAATGGGAACCATGAAAATTACTCCTGCATCATACCGAAATCCGTTGGAAATGTAAGAATGAATCCAATCCTCCAGGGACTGCAGGGAAGCACGGACGGCAGAAGTTCTTCCCTCTACCCGGCCCGCCATCTGGGGGCATTGGCATCGTAGTGGTTCGTGATCAGGCAGCCGTCCCATGCGGGGCACCCCATCGGTTTCTTGACACCTCCCCAGGCCTGGGATATCCTGCCACCCTCTTATACACTGCATAATCCTTACGCTTTTTGTCATGAGGATTATATCATTCTAGCCGTTGCTTCCCGGCCAACATTGAAATCTACCCACACCGTTCTCACCCGCAAGCAGGTGGTCTCGCTGCTGAAATGGTACGACCGGCCGCATCCCACCCGGCCGGATCGCATGATTCCCGGATATGACAAAGCGCATGCGCTTCGCACAGCACGCATGTGTGTGGCGGTCGCTGCGGCCTTAGGACATCCACTCTCCCGACTCCGTCAATTTGAAGCCGCCTGTCTGCTGCATGATATGGGGCGAGCCGGGCTGGACCCGATCCTGTTCGGCGAAATCTGGTCGTGGGCCAAGGAACAGAAAATCCCGACCCGGCCGCGGGAATGGCGTACCCGCTATCCCAACACCCCCTATGGCCGTGAATCTCACGCCTTCATCACACAGTATGGAGCCGCACTCCAAGCCCGAGGCGTGAAGCTTACCCCTGCGGTCAAAGATCACATCGACATGCGATTGGGATTTGCCCGACGCCTCAAAAAATATCTCCGTCCGGTGAAAACGGCCATCGCCACAGTCGACATCCCCTGGTCGCCCTGGATGGAACGCATCATGTTGTACTACTATTACCCGGAAAAACTCGAACGCGCCGCAGCTTGGACCCACCAACTCGCAGAAATCTTAGTCGCCTGCGAACAACTGGAAGCCTATAGCAATCACCGGCGCGGAAAAGATTATTACGCGCGCGCCGAAGAAAGTTTTGCCGCCGCCTTTACCTATCTCCGTCAACTCACCTCCCAGCGGATCGTCAGTCAAGAGGTCTTGGATCTCATCTGCCGGCTCACCAGGGAAGGCCGTTTTACGTCGATTTTACGGCAGGCGCGCGGGGGCACCCTTTCACCTGCCGATCAACAATTTTTACAAACCCTCTCGTGCTAAGGATGCTCATGTCCGTCATCACTCACTATCTCAACATTTCCATGACCGGCGATTCGAACATCGAGAATCTCACAGGGCACATTCAACGGATACTCGCAGAGTCCGGCCTTCAGGGTGGAATACTCACCCTCTTCGTGCAACATACCACGGCCTCGGTCATGATCATCGAGGATGAGCCAGGCATCCGTGCCGATACGAAAAACTTTTGGAACCGCACCATACCGGCTGATCCTCAATTAGAACATAATACGCGGAACGCCGGAGAAGATAACGGCCACTCTCACCTTCGCGGTCAACTACAGGGGCCTTCGCTGAGCATTCCGTTCGTGAACGGTGCCTTAACCCTGGGCACATGGCAACAAGTCGTTCTGATCGATTTTGATACCAGACCACGAACCCGAAATCTGGTTCTCCAGCTCATGGGAGAATAGAACCGAACCGGGAAACACTTTCGTATGCGCCTTCACCACGTACCCCGGACCCTCCATGCCCACCAGGGAAAACCCGGAGACCAACCATACCGGTTCTCCACGGGAAGGCAGGGGTGTATCCTCCCGGTCCTGTTCGTCACGCTTCTCTTGCCACACACCGTCATGGGAGGGGCGTTGGTCCCGAAACAGGCGCAATCGGTTCCCGCCCAGTCCTCGTATCTATACCCCGTCGCCCAGCAATCGCTCGGTGCGGAAGAACTCAAGACCATTGCCGTCTTTGAAAAAGCCGCGCAGTCGGTGGTCTACATCACCAATACGGCTGTCCGTCGGGATATCTGGTCGCTCAATACCTTCGAAGTCCCGCAAGGGTCGGGATCCGGATTTATCTGGAACCGACAAGGACATATCGTCACCAATTACCACGTCATCTATGGAGCGGATTCCATACAAGTGGTGCTGGACGATCAATCCACTCGTGACGCGCGCATCATCGGGGTTGACCCTGATCATGACCTGGCCGTGCTCCAGATCACCGGCAGGGCCGACACACTCATGCCTTTGGACATCGGAAATTCCCAGGACCTTCGCGTCGGCCAACGCGTACTGGCCATCGGCAATCCCTTCGGACTAGATCACACCCTCACCACCGGGGTCGTCAGTGCCCTGGGACGTTCGATTAAATCGGTCAATGACCGGACAATTGAGGGCGCTATCCAAACCGATGCGGCCATTAACCCCGGCAATTCCGGTGGACCGCTCTTAAACAGCGGCGGGCAACTCATTGGCGTCAACACCCAGATTGTCAGTCCCAGTGGAGCCTACGCGGGCATTGGCTTTGCGGTGCCGGTCGACATTGTCAAACGTGTCATCCCGCAACTCATTCAACATGGAAAAGTCATTCGTCCCGGGCTGGGCATCTCACTCATCCCGGATTCCATCGCCGCCCGCTGGGGGATAAAAGGGATCGTCATTGCCAAAGTCCTGCCGGGGAGTATGGCGGACAAGGCCGGCCTGCAAGGCTTAAAAGAAACGGCAAACGGACGGATTCGATTAGGCGACGTGATCACCGTCATTGATGGAGAGACGCTACGAACCTATGACGACCTTGCTCGAATGTTAGACCGGCACAATGTCGGAGACCGCATCAAACTCGGCATCCGCCGCAACGGCAAAGAACACACCCTCTCCCTCCAACTCCAAGCCGTCCAATAAATAACACGTCCTTGCGTCTAAAAATCATCCGTCATTCCTGCAAACCCTTGCAGAACTCCCTCCAAAAATTGTCATCCAAAGCGCAGGGAAGGATCTGAGCCTAGCCACTTAAACAAGGAATCGGCAAAATTCCTATTCTTCTGTTTTTAAAATCATGAGCCCTGCGAGTTGGTTCGCTTCCCCTCAATGATCCCCTGACCCGGTGGCATGGCCGAGCCGTGCAACCGGCACTAAAAAAAGGGCGGGCAATGTTTGAGCCCGGCGAGTTGGGCCGCTCTGCTAAATGTTGGCGTCCCTCCCCTCCAGTGCGGCCAGACGGGGCGTCAATGGCAGTGGGTCCTTTCGCCAAAACAAAAGGACCTCGCCGTCCGGGGACGAAACCCGCCACTGATTAAACCTTCACAGCACCTCCGACAACGTCATCATTCACCGGGCACCCATCTTCATCGTCTTCGTCATGCCCATTGTCTGCTCCCGTTCATGGAACCCCCTAACACATTCTTCTCCTAGGTCCGACGCCTGCCGGCTGGCCCCAGGGAGGGACGCTCTTCGCATTGAGCGGCCCTTGTTTGAGCCTGGCGAGTTGGGCCGCTCTACCCAGGGTTGGCGTCCCTCCCCTCTAATAAGGCCAGACGGGGCGTCAATGGTTTTGGTCACTTTTGCCGAAACAAAAGGACCTCGCCGTTCGGGGACGAAACCCCGGCATTCACCAAACATTCAAATCACCCCCGACAGCCATCATCAAACATACACCTTGCTCCTACATGCCAATCCCCCACTTTTCACCTTCAGGTCAGCCAACCGGGCTGATGCGCTACCCAAAGGACGGAAGAATTCCGTTTTACAAAAACACCCTCCATAATTCCATCAACACAAGTTCTGTACTTTTATGTAAGGCTTGGATAGCATGATGTTTCGAT
>BQIZ01000003.1 GCA_021604365.1 Nitrospirales bacterium | reverse complement strand
GAATAACTTTCCCCGTCCCTCCACTTTCATGTAATTGTTCGATCATCGGTGATAACGAAACCAAACAGGCCATTGTGGTGGACCCAGGGGGAAACCCTGAGCGCATACTTGGGGAAATTGATGCCATGGGATTCACGGTCGCTGCCATTTTGCATACGCATGCCCATTTTGACCATTTCCTAGCCTCCGGTCATATTAAAGAGGCGACCGGGGCTTCCCTGTTTTTGCATCCTCAAGATCAGGATCTTTGGGACATGCTGGAAATTCAATGTCGAATGTTTAATATTCCTTATGTGCCTGTCCCTCCGCCGGACAAATGGATTAAAGATGAGTCAGAAGTGCGAGTTGGTCCCTATACGGGAACCGTGATCCATACTCCTGGCCACACTCCTGGCTCGGTTTGTTTTTTCTTTGAAAGCCAAAGTTTGGTGTTTTCAGGGGATACCTTGTTTCGGGGCGGAATTGGCCGAACCGATCTTTGGGGTGGAGATGGTCAGATAATCGAGCGATCTATTCGCGAACGCTTATACACCCTCAAGGAAAGCACGCTTGTGATCCCCGGACATGGGCCTGAATCGTCCATTGGATGGGAACGAGAGCATAATATGTTTGTGCATGGATAATCATTGAGGATTAATGTACGAAAAAAATAATGGGTCTTTTGGGATTGGCTATTTAAGTATATTGAGAAACAAGAGGAAAATGGTCTGAAAAAAATAATTGCCTCGTTTCAAAAACTCATTCTTCATTGAGGAAAGGACTCTTAATCCAAAAAAAAATGAAAAATGTTTGAGTATTTCTAATTCTCTTTTTAGTTTATAGAGGACATTTCCTTACTTTTTATCTCCAAGAACTGCAATTATAAATACCATCTTGCGTCGAAGAATGTCATATGCTATAACCAACCCTCTTGTTGAAAATTAAGACGGTATAAATAAGAAAATTGGCTTGCGTTTTTTAGGTAAAACTTTCATTATCAACAGCTTCTCAATGAGGAGGTAGGCGATGCACAGAGTGCTTCTATCCGTCCTTTTAAGTGCAGTGTTCGTTGTGGCCGGAAGTTCAGCAGCATTTGCGTTACAGTCCGGTGGTGTGGAAATTGGCGACCTTGAAACAGGATCTGTCGTGGGCCAGCCATTCCAAAAGTTGGATGTGGATATTGAGTTGAATGCCATGGAAATTGGTGGCAAAAAAGTCTGGTATCCTCCGGTGTCTATTTTGAGTCTTGTTTCCAGTGCGACAGGCGGTAGAGCAGGTAGACCGGTTTTGATGAAGGTCACCAATACTATGAAGGAGGCGCACGGTTTTTCCCTTTCGGCGGCTTCCGCACAGACAGGTCCGACTACGATGGAAATCAACCTTGAGTTGGCCCCTGGGGAGACTAAGTATATTGGGATACCCATCAGTGATCTCACGTATGTGACTGCCAACAGCTTATTGAGCTATAAGTGTCAGCTCCATTCAGCTCACTTGGGCGGGCAATTATTGGTCTTGACCAAGTAGAATTTTTAGACGTAGTTCTGTATAAATAAGCCCCATCCTTGTTACAAGGGATGGGGCTTATTTAATGTCTGAATTCCTTTATCAACTACACTTCCTCTTCACTTCGACAGTCCACATTAGCGTTCAACGGAATTTTCTGAGCCGCAAACAGTTCTCCTTTTACAACCAATAATAAAAAACGACTCTCCGTCGGTGCCTCATCCGGTAAATTTCTGACACTGGTGTTGAGGTCGACGATTATTTCTTCATGGGATTCAGTTGTGGTGTTATTAATCACCCAGAAGTAATGACTACCCTTTGGATAGAGGTTAGAGACAAACCGGTCGATGGCGGTGGAAATCGAAGGGTGAGCTGAGGTGCTGGTAAAGGAAAAGAAAACAAAAGAAATTCCGAGCACGAGAGTTGGGAGGTAGCGCATACGAGGCCTCCATGGTATGAGGTAAAGGTTTACCTTTTGATGAATGTCGAGAGAGGGATTTTTATCCAAATTTCATTGTGGCTGAAATATTAACCATCTACATGATATCTTAATATCTTATCCCTCGTCTGTTGTTTGAGCAAATCGGGAAATGATTGGATTGTGCTTGCCTGGGGAAATTTCCATGGACCGAGGCAGGAGAAGAAAAATAAGGAAGTATGTAAAATCATGTTATCTTTTCTCCAAGGTAAAGGGGCCCCAAGTAAAAAGCGAATTTTCTTTCTTCTGGTAATGGCGTTGTTCCTGATTTCCGGCGCATTATTGTTTAATGCTCCAGAACAGACACAGGTTATCAATATAAATTTTCCGGAGGGAGGTGTATTGAAAGCAGAGGTTGCGGATACACCGGAAAAACTATTATTCGGATTAGCATTTAGAAATGCTCTTCCTCCCAATGAGGGAATGATTTATATTTTTGAAGATTCCGGTCTCCATCGGGTCTGGACAAAAGAGTTTCAATTTCCTGTTGATGTGATTTGGGTCGATGAGAGTAAAATTGTCGTGCATATAGTTGAAGGGGCTCTTCCATGCCGTGAAAGGCAATGTCCCTGGTATGGTCCCCCGCCTAAAGATGCGCGTTATATTGTTGAAGCCAATGCTGGGTTTGTGGACCAAGCCAAAATTAAGATAGGTGCGCAAGTAACCTTTACATTGCTTGTCACCTAAAGATGAACGGATGATGAATGATTCCAGTTCTGAGCGTGGTATGGACTCCAGGATACATGAACCACTGAGTCCCAAGGAGGGATTTGTGTTTGTCGGGAAGCTGGAGGATATCGCCAAAGGAAAAGGACGTGTATTCAAGGTCGACGGGAAAAGTGTAGCTGTATTTCGTGTTGATGATCGCTGCTTTGCTATTAATGATATTTGTCCGCACCAGGGAGCCTCATTGGGGAAAGGCCGATTGAAAGGTTTTGTTGTTTCTTGCCCGTGGCATCATCAACAATTTGACATTCGATCGGGATTCGGGCCAGATGGGGGAGGTTATTGTGTGGTCAATTATGATGTGATGGTTGAAAAGGGTAATGTTTTTATCTGTCTAAAAAAACGTGATTGGCTGACAGGAGAATGATGGATTTTACAGGCGTAACAAGGAGTCAAGGTTTCGTCAAGGTGAGAGCATGAACATAGAGCAGGTGGAGGCAAAAACTATTCAGGTTTTCCAATCGGCCACTTTTATGGTGCATTTATGGGAAGATCGGACCCGCGGGGAACAATGGGTGCCAAGTTATGACCCTAAATCCCTGGGGTTGGTGGGAGATGAATTTCTTCGAACTGTCAGTAATAATGCGGTAGATTCCGGTCGGCGATCATTTGAATTTCAAGCGTTGGAACCAGGGACACATCATTTGGAGTTTAGTAAAAGGATGGCTTGGAAGTTTACAGCAGAGGATCGACGGATTTTCAAGGTCATTGTCCTGCAGTTACCTTCCTGAATGAATTTTCAAAATGCCGGATATCGGGTATCTCAATGGGCACTTTTCTCCATTAGAAGCGGTGAAGATCTCTCCGGATGATCGTGGATTTTTATTTGGAGATGGCGTCTATGAGGTAATTCGTGCCTATCATGGGATTCCTGCTTTTTGGTATGCGCATTTCAATAGGCTAGTTAGGAGTGCCAAAGAAATCCAGCTCCACTTTTCTTTAGGACAAGCTGACTTTCAGCGTCTCCTACTTCACGGCCTTCAACAGAGTGGGTATCAGGAAGGAAAAATCTATATTCAGGTGACCAGAGGGGTGGCTCCGCGGGAGCATACCTTCCCCCCAATTGGAGAACCAACGGTCTTTTTGGCATTTCGGAAAATGGTTGCCTTGCCAACAGAAGTCTGCCAACGGGGAGTCAATGTCATTACCCTACCTGATACACGATGGCACCGCTGTGATATAAAGAGCCTGAATTTGCTTCCGAATGTATTGGCTAAGCAAAAGGCTCGGGAGGCCAATGCCTTTGAGGGAATTTTTGTGAGAGACGGACTGGTGACCGAAGGGGCTACCAGTAATATCTTTGCTGTGAAAAATGGCACAGTTATCACTCCGGAACGCAATCATTTGGTTCTCGCTGGTGTGACGCAACAGCAGGTGGTGACCTTAGCTCAGGCAAAAGGTTTAAATGTCCAATTTCGACCTATTCCTATTTCAGAGTTTCTGGAATCCGACGAAGCCTTTCTTGTGGGCACCACAATTGAAATTCTGCCAGTCATTCAAGTTAATGGGAAAACTCTGCGGGATGGAAAGCCTGGCCCCATTACCACAATTCTGAAACAGCAGTTTACTGCCCATGTTTCCGGCCTCGCGATGTCGTAGTTTCTAAGAGTCAGTATTTTTAATCTGGCAGGGAATAACTGGGGGCCATTCGGCGACAGTTTGGCTATATTCACATTTTCATTTCGATTATGCCATTTTAATATTTCTGATGATAAATGCGAATGAAATCAAACTTAATTCTTTCGGACTTGACAGCCTGAATCGATTGGATTACCTTTTGCCCTTCCCAACATTTTGATGGAATATTATCGACTGTTTGATTTGTAAGAAACGTCTTTGGTTTGTCAGTTTATTTCACATTAAGGAGGCCGGTCCATGTTTCACGTGAAATCTAGGAAAGCCATCACCACACTTTCCGTTGGATTGTTAATCGGGGGGACAAGTTTTTTGGCAGGGGGAACGCTCCTGGCCGAAGAAATCAAGGATAAAGTTATCCACAGTACGGGTATGGTTCATCAAGAATCACCTGGATGGGCAGAGCGGTTGAAGGGGCAGACAATCATGGAGGACACCCAGGAAGGTCGTCCGAACCGGGCCGCCATGGTGGAACGCCAACATGATCGGATCATGTTGAGAATGGAAAACGAATCCGGTGCCCAACATGCTGACCATACAGCGACCGGTTTTTACAATACGATGACCAACATGCATCAATATGGCGCAGGAGGCCAGGATTTACTTTTGGCATCCGATCGGAATGTGGAACCTGTTGCGGCAAGTGGTGGAAATTGTCCATCAACTGCCCCTGTCAGGGAATATGACATTTCCGCCATCAATGCCGAGATTACCCTCAACCAATGGCTTGATTACTATCCTGGCTACATGTATGTCCTGACGGAAAATATCGAAAAGGTACGCGAAGAGGAAGCCAAAAATGCTGAAGCCAGAGAGGTGGATGGTCATAGCGACCCCGGCGCGGTCAGTAACGGGCTTCAGGACCAGTGGATTCAACCCCTTGTGATCAGAGGAAATCAAGGCGATTGCGTGAAATTCACTCTCCGGAATCAACTGGAGTTTGGTGAGGAGGCTAGTCTTCACATTCATGGCTCGAATATGGTTATCAGCGAAACCGGACAGCCGGCTACGACAACCAATCGTGATACCGTGGCTGAAGAGGGTGAAGTGGTGGAGATGGAGTGGTATATCCATCCTGACACCCAGGAGGGTGGACGCCAATTCCATACCTTTGCCAACGATCGGGAATTGACAGTCATGGGGCTTATGGGGACCTTTGTGGTGGAACCTATAGGTTCAGAATATTTGGATCCCTTGGGAGATGGAGATGCCACGCCTATGAAAAGTGGTTGGCAGGCCATTATCAAAAATGGAACCGGCCCGGATTTTCGTGAATTCGTGTTGATTTACCATGAAATAGGTGATGAAGCGTTTCGTCCGGTAAATAAGCATGGTGATTTTCTGCCTCAACGCGATCCGCTTACCGATGTGTACAGGCCTGGGGCTCGAGCTCTCAATTATCGGAGTGAGCCGTTTGGTATCAACAATATGCATGTGCAGCACGAATACTTTGGTTTTGAAGATGAATCGATGGGGTATAGCTCCTATACCTATGGTGATGTGCCAACGACCCTTCCTCGATCCTACTTAGGCGATCCTGCCAAATTCAGATTGATTCATGGAGGGTCTGAGGTATTTCATTCCCACCATCCACATGGAGGAACGATTCGATGGCCCCGGAGTCCACGGGCGATTGACGAAATGCCACTATGGCACGCCGCGAAAAACGGTCCCGTGAAATATCCGGTCATCAGAATGAAAACGGACCGTGTTGATGTAGAAGTCATCGGGCCGTCAGAAGCTTTGGATTTGGAGACGGAATGTGGGTCAGGCCTATGCCAACAGCTGGCTGGTGACTTCTTATTTCATTGCCATGTCGCCCATCATTATGTTGCTGGCATGTGGGGGTATTGGCGGGTATATAACACCATGCAGACCGACGACAATCGCACGGACGTCATGCCAAACCTCAGAGAGTTGCCGGATAGAAAAGGACGGATGAAGACGGGTGTTACTTCCGATCAATTGGTTGGTAAAACCGTCGATTGGTTTGGGAAAAAATTCACCATCGTTGAAAAAGGTAAGAGCGATTGGAAATCGAACCCAGCGGTCATCAATATTAAAGAATGGGTGGAAATCCAGTTGCCTGCTCAAGGGAAGCCCGGTCACAAGGATGACGAAAAGGGCCAGATCATTTCTTATGATGCGACGGTGTTGGATTGGGCATGGGATGGTAATAAGGCCATGTCTGAGAAAGAAAGCACAATTGTGAATCCCAAGTACCATTCACCGACACCCGGGAAGCGTCGGCCGATTCTGTTTGAGCCGAGGACCGGAAAGGTATCATGGCCCCATCTGACTCCGCATTTCGGTAAACGGGTCATGTTCCCACCAAATCATAATCCGGCCCCTTGGTTAGAAATGATTCATCAGGATGAAAATGGTCTACGAACCTCCGAGCCGGCGAAACCCGGAGAAAATGGCCGGTGGAGTTTGTGCCCGGAGAATGCCGGACGAAAATATTACAATATACATTTCATTAATACGCCCATTGAAATGGCAGGTCCCCAGGGGAAAGAAGATCCGGTTATTGATCCCTATGGGCTGATTTACGTGCTTCATGAGGAGGAAGAGGAAACACGAAAAAACAATGATAAAAAATTACCATTGGTGTTTCGTGCCAATATTTATGATTGCATTGATTATACGTTGACCAGCGAATGGCTGGATGACGACTTTACTAATTTCCAATCTTCTAAAATTAATATTCATCCTCATTTCCTTCAATTCGACAACCAGGCATCGGATGGAGTGATTACGGGCTTTTCCTACGAACAGTCTGTCCGTCCGTTTACCATGATGGAGAAAAAGACCAAAAAAGGTCTGCCTGTGCCGATGAATACGGTCTTTACGGCAAAGGCGAAAAAAGGGGATTCCAGCATTAAGGTCAAAAATGCGGCGCAATATCATGTTAATACGGAATTGCTGGTCGGTGCCGATAATGTCAAAGGCAACGAGATCCGTCGCATTAAATCGATAAAAGGAGATACCATTTCCTTTGTTCGTCCATTGCTGCATGACCATCCTGTAGGGGACATCGTGACGGTGGAATTTGTGCGGTCACGACTCTGGGCTGATGCTGACGTAGGAACGGTGTTCTGGCATGACCATGCATTCGGAGCCACCACATGGCCACATGGCGGATTCGGGACGTTAGTCGTTGAACCGGTGGGCTCTACCTACCATGATCCTACAACCGGGAAGCTGGTCAGGAGCGGCCCAATCGCAGATATCCATACGGTAGAACCGGTCGGCTATGGTGTGAATAATAGTTTCCGGGAAATGGTCGTTCAAGTTCATGATACCGTGCCTCATACGGTGAATATTGTCACAGCTGGGAACCCTCCGGGCCAACCCATAGAGGTCGCGCTGGAAGCAGGAAAAACGGTGTCTTTCATGATGCCGGAGAAAATTCTTATGACCCCCATGCCGTTCCTTAACGGCGGGACGCATACGACGGGAAGCGGCCTAAATTTCAGGGCTGAACCTATTGCCCAACGATTAGCCGTTAATCCTGATGCTTCCAAGGCATTCAGTAGTCTTGAGCACGGAGATCCGGATACGCCATTATTGCGAGCGTATTTGGGAGATACCGTAGTGATTCGTCTTCTCCATACCCTCATGAATGAAACGATGACCTGGACATTATCTGGACATACGTTTCTGAGCGAACGATATGCCGGGGATGCCAATAGGAAAAATTCCATGCATATTGGAATCGCTGAGCGGTATGACCTAGTTGTCCCGGCCGCTGGCGGTCCTCGTCTACAGCCGGGAGATTATATTCACTTTAACGGACGGTCTTCCAAATTATCCGAGGGAAGTTGGGGAATCCTCCGAGTTTTGGATAAGAAGACGAAGGATCTGAAACCGCTCCCAGCGGGGTATTCAGGTCGGGATGAGATTCCAAAGCCTCTTTCTGTTTGCCCTGAAGAGGCCCCGGTGAAATCATTCAATGTGGTCGCTATGGACTTTCAGGGGATGAGTTTTAATCCTAGTGCTCCGGAATCGATTGAGATCGACTTTGAGAGGACCATTGAGTTGAGAAATCCTGATGGCAAGATCTACGTCCTGGAGGATGAAATCACTAAAGTGGCAGAGGATTACCACCCGATGCCATTGACTATTCGGGCAAACGTGGGAGATTGCATCAAAGTGAATCTCAAAAATAAAATGAAGGAGAGCCGGGCTTCGTTCTCGGCCATTTCCTTGGCCTTTAATCCACAGGATTCATTGGGCGCCAACGTGGGAAATAACCCAGGGGATCAAACCATTGCCCCTGGTGAGTCAAAGACCTATACCTATTATGCTGATCCTTTTAACGGGGAAATTTCATCATTGGTATGGGACTGGGGAAATGTGATGTTAAACCCGCGAAACGGACTGTTCGGGGCGGTCATCATCGGGCCTAAAGGTTCACAATACCGTGATCCAAAGACCGGTGCCGACATTTCCATGAAAAATAGTTGGGAAGCGGATGTGATTATTGACAGGACCGTTCCAGGTCAAGAAAACCGCAGAAATTACCGTGATGTGGCTTTACTCTTTCAAGATGAAGACAACATTATCGGTACCAGCTTTATGCCGTATGTCCAGAATGTCGCTGGGCTGACCGGTGTCAATTATCGTTCCGAACCCTATCTTCACAGAGAAGAGGCTGGTTGTACGCTTGGACGTATGTTCCAACCTTGTGAAGTTGATGATCCACAAGATCCGATCACTCCGATTATCCAGGCACATGCAGGGGATCCTGTGAGGATTCATGTGTTCGGTGCCAGTAGCGAGCAAAACGGTATGTTTAGTGTGGAAAAGCATGAATGGCCCATCGAACCCTTTATGCCGGGTGCCGACGAAATCAGTGTGGTGGAATTCGCCGGTTCGGAAACGATCGATGTATTTATTCCGTCCGCTGGAGGGCGTGATATGCTTCCCGCAGATTATGTCTGGAATAATCAACGCCTGCCTTACTCTCAATCAGGTCAGTGGGGTTATTTACGGGTGCTCCCGAAAAACGACCAACGGATCCTGCCTCTGGAAAAAGGAGCGAGTGAGGTCAAGCAAGCTTCGATCGACGTGGTGGAGCCTGGCAGAGTGTTGCCGGTGGCAGCCAAATAACCACTTTTGTCATTAAGGTTTTAAGAATGGGGGATTCGTAAGAATCCCCCATTTTTTTTTGGTATCTAAAGGGCCAATTTTCTATAAGGTGTGGAACCAAATGAATCAAAGACAACCTTAATGGAAATTGAAAAACCCGTTCGATCAACTGTTTTAGTTTTTCTACAGGAATATCGTCTGGTTTAGAGGTATTCGGATTATTTATTCTAAGGATCTTTTCTAAATGCTTTTGATGGATTAAACAGATTCCGACATTTCCGAAAAGCCGGTAGTGGCTTTTTGCAACACGTCTTGACCTCGCCGAAAGGTGAAGCTACGATTTGCTCCATTAAAAGACCATGCTGACATGAAAATATTGGGGTTTTCGGGAAATGCCTTCTTCCCCGATCGAACCCAAGAAATCCGAGTTGGTCCTTGGGATGGTGAATGCTCTAATTTTCCCATCAGTGGCGTCTTAGTCGTCGGATTAATTTGGAGGGGTCTATGCGTGTAAGTCAATGTAGGAAAAGCCTTGTTGCGATGGGCTTGTTGGTAGCTGGGTTTACTGTGATGCCAGGGATGATGGCATGGGCTTTGGACGTGTCTGACATTCGACCGGAGTGGACAGAGGCGGGAAAAAAATTGGCATTGGAACGAGCACAATGGCCTACCAAAGAAAAGAGAATGGTGATTCCCGCCGGGTGGTTTACTATGGGGAGTAATAAAAAAATAGATAGGAAGGCCTACCGGCCTGAGATGCCCCAACGCCAGGTGTACTTGGATGCTTTTGAAATTGATGCCTATGAAGTCACGGCTTTGGAGTATTTGCGTTTTGTCGTGGACACGGATCGTCAGCCATTACCCGACTGGAAATATGACGGTGGAAACTTTCAGGAAAGTATGGCTCATCATCCGGTGATGCATGTTTCCTGGTATGAAGCCGATGCCTATTGTCGGTGGGCTGGCAGGCGGCTGCCTACGGAAGCGGAGTGGGAAAAAGCCGCCAGGGGAACGGATGCACGAATTTATCCATGGGGAAATACCCCCGCTGGGCTTACACGTGCGAATTTTGGGAGGTCGGGCATATCCGGTCCGGTCCGTGATCGACCTGAGCGATTGCTTCTTTATCCACCTATTATTTCCGTTGATAAGTATGAAAACGGGATTAGTCCCTATAATGTTTTCCAAATGGCAGGAAATGTCGCAGAATGGGTGAACGATTGGTACGATCCGGCCTATTATCAGACCGCCCCTGACCGGAATCCGCAAGGCCCCTCTACGGGAGACCATCGGGTATTCCGTGGGGGTGGCTGGATAGACAGCACCCCAACTGTGCGGACAGCTCAGCGCAATGGAAAAGCTCCTGAGGCACAAGCCAACTGGCTTGGCTTTCGATGTGCTGGTGAATTGAAAAATGACCTGACTCATTCGATTTCTACCCCCTGAAGGTGAGAAATGGATGCTTTCTTGTTCCTGAGCTGTTCCCCATTTCTCCTCACAGAGGTTATTTATTAATCTGAGATATTTTTCCTGTACGTAGTGAGCTGTCCTCGCTTCAGAGGTTTTGAGTTATCAAAAGTCTTAGATTTGAATTTTCGGTGATTCGAATATGATAGGGTGATATGAGAGGAGTGGCTTACCAAAGAAAGCCATCCAATCACAATGAGATGCTCGGAAGGATATTTTAATGCTTGAGTGTCTTATTAGATTATGACTGGGAGTACTTCCCGCTCATAGTGTTTTTGGGAACAAGGCAGATATAACACATTGCTATTTATTGGTTGGCAGTGATGGGAAGGAGGGCGTTGGAATGATGATAAGGGTTATGGTGATTGTGATGTTCCTGATGATGGTGTCATCCATGGGGTTGGCCTATCAAGAGAGCCCGGTCAGCAATGGAGGGGCAATTCAAGGGCATGTCCGCATTCTTGGTGAACCCCCAAGACCGATGGCGTTTAATCTCGTCACGATCCCGGATGCCGTATATTGTGGAAGAATTTCTACCGGAACAGGGTGGCGCATTGTTGAGGATTTTATTATTGGGCCTCAGGGGTCCCTTAAGGATGCTGTGGTGATGGTGAAGGGGGTAGAAAAAGGTAAACCGTTTTCTTTGCCAAAGGTAGAGGTTGAAGCCATTGATTGTGATTTTTTACCCTTTGTCAATGTGTTAAAGGACCGGGATGAAATCACCGTGATTAATATGGATCCGGTGGAACATGATATCCAGGGATATGAAACGGCCAGAGAACGAGGGGCCAGGGTATTGTTTAATCGTCCGTTGCCCATGAACCCCTTTCATAATGTGGTTGGTATGTTTGGGGAAAATGTCCATACCCATCTGCCCGGAAAACCGATGATTGAAAAAATTCATTTGCGAAAGGGCCGTGATGTGTTTGTTATGCAATGTGGATTTCATCCCTATATGTTTTCCTGGGGATTAGTGGTGGAAAATCCCTATTATTCGATTTCCAAAGAGGATGGAGCCTACGAAATCAGCGATATTCCAGCGGGAGAATATGAGGTGGCTGTCTGGCATCCTGGTATGAAAACCTATTTAGAAAAAACAGTCCGGGTGGAATCGGGAAAAACGCTGACATTAGACTTTCAATATGAGTCTCCCCAAGGACGGCGAAGCGTGCATGAAATGCAGGAAAATCCGCATTTCGGGCTGGAGATGCTTGGAGAGGGCGTTGAAATTATCCCGTCGTTACGACGACAAGTTCCCTGAGGGAAGGGGTGGGCATGATACAGAAGCGAGTGATGAAAATTGTCGTGATAATAGGCCTGCTCTGGATCACCAGTTCGACCGTTTTCGGTTATGAAGTGATTGACGTAACGGATGGGGCCACCATTGTCGGCACTGTGACTCTCAAGGGCATTCCGCCTTCTCCTAAAGCGTACAACCTGGTGACGTTCCCTGATCCGGAGTATTGCGGCCGCATTTCTGATGGCCAGGGGTGGCGGCTCCTTAGGGATTTTGTGGTGAATGATCACAATCAACTTCAAGGGGTCGTGATTGTGGTTGAAGGTGTAAATGCCGGGAAACCGTTTTCCCTTTCTATTCCGAAGGTGGAAGCTCGCGATTGTCAATTTCTCCCATTTACGACGGTTATTCGTAATGAGCATGGGATTGAAGTGGTGAATATGGATCCGGTTATGCATGATATTCAAGCCTATGAGACGTCGTTGAGCCAAGGTACACGGGTGTTATTTAATTCTCCTCTGCCCTTTAATCCTCGGCATCAACGTGAAGATATACATGCGACGCATGAGCATCTGCCGGGGAAATCCTTGGTCCATCAATTTCGACTGAGCAAGGGACGTAAAACCTTTGTGATGCAGTGCGGGTTCCATGCCTACATGGAAAGCTGGGCGATTGCGGTGGATAATCCCTATTTCAATTTTACCAATGAAAGGGGAGAGTATGTCATTTCATCACTCCCGCCTGGAAGTTATCGCATTCGTGCATGGCATCCAAGTGTGAAGCATGAGCAGGTTTATGAATTTTCCGTGGAACCGAATCAAACCGTGAGAAGGGATTTTTCCTTGGAATCTCCCGTAGGCCGTTGGACGGCACATACCATCAGGACCCCGCCTAGATTTTCTGCCGCTGCCTTGGGCCACCCTGTTCTAATAGAGCCTTTGGTTGAACACCAAAGACCATGAAATGCCTAGACTTTTCCCTTCTTTTCTCCCGAACTTGTGATGAAAAATTGGCGGGCTTGGTTGGTTGTGCCATTTTTGGAATGATGGCTTGGTTCCCGCCGGGTTGGGCCTTCGCCGACTCTCCCAATTTCTCTGACCATAGTCCTACGGAATTTTCAGCAAGACTCATATGGAAGACAGGAGGCCATATCACCAAAGCCCAGTTGTTTGCGAAAAAGGATCGCTATCGCATTGAGCCGGCAGGGGGAATACGAACAGGGTTAGGCTATGCGGGCGTTCTCATTATTCGATTGGATAAACAAAAAACCTGGTATATGTTGTCGCAACGGCGAATGATCATAAGCGTTCCGTTAACGTTGGATTATTTGTTACCATTTTCCATCCGGTTGGAGGGAGAGACGAGTCGAACGGTTATTGGGGAATCCGTGGTAGGCGATCAACCTGCCCTGCTCTATGACGTGGAAGTCAAAGATCGTTTTGGCCAACTCGAACGATTTTTCGAATGGGTGGATCCCCAACGGGAGATTCTCTTGAAACTCTTAAGCCAGGATCGTGATTGGTTTGTGGAGTATCATCATGTGGTGCTTTCTTCGCAACCAGATTATTACTTTGAAGCACCTTTGGGCTATCGAATTATTGAGGCCCAGGAAGCCCCGGTACGGAGAGGGTAGAAATATGATGTGGTTAGCAGATGGGGGTAAATAAAAAAGGATGAATCATTATAATGCTATGTTCTTTCTGGGAGTATTGTGGATTCTCTCAGGTTCGGTTTGGGCGGAAGAGGCACAGGAGGAAACGGTTGTTCAGGCGCAAAAAGCCTATGAGCAGGGTCTATTTCAGCAGGTCGTTGACCTTGTTAAGCCATTACAAAATGATCTCTCCTCCCCCTCGCAGGTTTCTCGCTTGTACATTCTTGCCTTAGCTAATCTGGGAAAGACTCCCGAAGCCATTGAAACCTATGATAAAGAGGTTGGCGTAACAAAGCGGGAAGATGAACCTTTGTTACGGCAGATGGCCATTGCCAGTATATTGCCTCTCCGTTCCGATATGCGAGAACAAATGCGAGGCGCTGCGTATACGGCGTTAAAGGAGATCGATTCTGATAATGCCGTGGAATATTTGGAAAAAGGCTTAACTGATGAAACCGGCATGATTAGAGCATTAGTGGCAGAAGCCTTGGGGCAAAGAAAAGCCGGGCAGCGTTCCAAGGTGTTTCGTGAAGCATTGAAAGACGGAGCTGGTTTGGTGCGAGCAAAAGTGTTGGTTGGGCTTGGACAATCTGGCGACGGGAGTCTGGTGCCCCTTATTAAACCATCGTTGGACGATGAGCAGCACCTTGTCCAAATTGCCGCGGCAAGAGCATTATATGAGTTGGGTCACAAGCAATACTGGGCTCGTTTAGAGCAAGGTGCGACAAGCGAGGAAGGTTATGAACGGGGAGCGGCTATCCGTGCATTTGGTGACTTAGGGGATCGTCGTGCAATACCGATATTGGAAAAAACTATTTCTGACTCACAGCCTTCGATCCGTGCCGCGGCTATTGCATCCCTAGGGAAATTGAAGTCTCCTGAATCCTTACCGACTTTGAAAGCAATGTTGTTTGATCGTATTCCTGCAGTACGGAGTGTGGCGGCTTTTAGCATGGGGTATTACGAACAATCTCAAGTATTAACACCGTTAACTAGGGCCTTGGCCGATTCTAATTCCGGTGTGCAGGCGGCGGCCGTGGCGTCCTTGTTAAAGTCAGGAGCGTCTTATTCAATGGTCCGGGATACCGTTCAGCATCTTCTCAACGAACAAAATCCGGCTATTCGGTCCGGTGCAGTCAAGGCGCTTGGAAATGGGAAAGGTCAGGATGTTCTCAATGCTCTCATGTTGGCTCTCAATGACCCGTTGCCTCGTCCCAGAATTGGGGCTGCGCGCGCATTGGGTCGAATTGGCGATCGCACTCTCTTGCCGACTTTGAAGCGCACTCTTCGAGATACTGATGAAGCGGTGCGGGTGACCGCCGCTGCCGCCATTGTGAGGATTTTGGATAAGGAGATCGGTATTTAACCGGTTTGGTTGCTGCCCTATACTATGAGGGGTCTTCCTGAAGATGGACAGGTACGACCAGATTAGGGGTGTTCACATGTTTTCTCCAAATTGTGCGGTTTATAGGGAACTGCTCCCCTCTCAGCCAATTCTGGCGTACGATCTTCAAGTTCGCATTTGCTCCGGTGACTGATGTTATGAATGACTTATGCCGTACCTCTGGGTGTTGCAGTCTGTGGATTCTGGCTGGACTCAGCGCATGGCTTCTTGTCAGTCCCGTTCATGCTGAAATACGGCCTCATGAGGAGTCTGCCGACCATCCAATTATCCATTGGTATGAATGGGAAAATGAAGCATTCGGACGTGCGCAAGCCGAAGATAAATTAATTATTTTGGATCTCACCGCCGTATGGTGTCATGCTTGCCATGTGATGGATCAGACAACTTACGCTAACCCTCGTATCGTACAGTTGCTCAATGCCAAATTTATTCCTGTCCGGGTCGATACGGATCAGCGTCCCGATTTGGATGCTCGTTACCGAGCGGGAGGGTGGCCGACGACCAACGTCCTCCTGCCGACCGGAGAAATTCTTTTTCAAGCAAACGCCTTGGGTTCTGAGGAAATGGAAGCCATGCTTCTTGAGGTGCAATCTATCTATGTGGCCGACAAGGGTGAGTTGCTCAAGCAGGCCTCTCAGTTATGGGAGCGGGTAAAAGAGAAAGTGAAGGACAATCCTTCCAGAGAGAATGTGCTTCAGGCGTCTATGGCAAGGCAAAGTGTGGCCATGATGAGAGCTCAATTTGACGCCGTCAATGGAGGGTTTCGGGATGCCCCTAAATTCTTTGAACCGGAAGCCATCCAGATGGTTTTTGCCTATGGCTTCTTTGAGGAGGATCCTGAGCTACTCAAGATAGGGTTGGATACCTTAAAAAGACAAGTGCGCTTATTTGATCCGGTTTGGGGAGGATTCTACCGCTATGCTGAACAAGCGGATTGGACCCAACCGCATTTTGAAAAGATGTTGTCTATTCAAGCTCTGAATCTCCGCAATTATGTTGAGGCCTTCCAACTCACCGGAGATCTTCAGTTTAAACGCATAGCCTTAGGGCTTATTGAGTATGTTTCGCGTTTTTTAACTGATCCACAAACAGGGTTGTTGTATGAAAGCCAAGATGCCGACGTTCGGGGAACTGAAGGGGAAGCTTTCATATCTGGGGCCGAGTATTATTCTCTCAATGAGACCAAGCGGTTGGCTACCGGTATTCCCTATGTGGACAAACGGATTTTCACAGGGAGTAATTCGTTGATGGCATGGGCCTATTTGCATGCCTCATTGGTATTGGAAAAAGTCGAGATAAGGAATATGGCTCTTCAGATGTTGAGTCGGTTGTTTGAGAAGCGTTTTGACTTGGAAAAGGGGTTCGCTCATGTTGAGACGGGAGGAGTGCCCAGTCTTTACGGTTTATTGTCTGATCATGTGCTCTTTGGTCAAGCGTTACTTGAGGCCTTTAAAGTGACAGGGCAACCTCAATTTTTGCAAAACGCTGAAGTCCTTGCCGATGTAAGCCGGCGGTTATTGCACGATTCGGTGGATGGGGGATTTTTTGATCATCCACAGATGCCTGATAAATTGGGTCTTCTGAAGTTCCCAGCCAAACCGGTGAAGGAAAATCTTCAAGCAGCCCTTTGGTACCTTGATCTTTTTCATCTGACGGGGAAGCAACCATATCGTTTTCTGGCTGAGAATGCCTTGCAGACCATGGTCATGTCCCGGCAACCACTCCCTCTCGCATTGTCCGGATTGGCTATCGATCAATGGTTTCGGATCCCTATTCATATTGCGGTGGTAGGAGATTTTGACGATGCCATGACCAAAATCTTATTGGTGGAAGGCCAGCGATTGTTTTGCCCTGGAAAAATTGTGAAAAGTTTTGACCCCAAGGAGGGACCGCCAAAATGGGGTGACATTGTTTTTCCCTATGACCAACGACCTGTCGCGTTTGTCTGTACCGACCGGATGTGTTCGGCTCCGGTTTTTCATGCAGAGGACATGAAAAAGAGTGTGGCCGACATGATAGCCCTACTCAGGGACCCTGTTCAAAAATGAGCGATGCTGCCTAATTACCATTCTATTGATTTTTAGAGGGAATATCCTCCGTTTAAACTTTTTCATGTTTCCCCGAACTAAAAGGCCTAAGAATTAGCACAAAGGACCTAGTTTTTGTTGGTTTTCTTGACACGTTTTTTTTATTCCTGATATATACGGAAGTGGGTGCTGTCGGACGATCCATTTCAAGATCAGCTTTTTTATGCCTGGCCGGGGTAAGAGGGGTTGATCTACTAATCACGTTAGGTTTTTTCCCACGTCAATTCAACTTTATTCTTAACTAGGAGGAAGAATCATGAGGAAACGTCAGTCCTTAACTATGTCTTTTTTGGTTGGCTGCATGCTTATTGCTGCCCCATTAGTCGCCCAGGCTGGGGGAACGATTAAAGGGAAAGTCACGTTTGCCGGGGAAGTCCCACCACCGAAAGAATTTGCTTTTTCAAAATTTCCCAATGTGGAATTTTGCAAAAAAAATGAGAGCAAAAGTGCAGATGGTGAGACTCGGTTGCTGAAGGAAGTGGAAGTAGATGGAAGCAAGGGATTAAAAAATGCAGTGGTGGCGGTTACTGATATTAAGGACAAAGCATTTATTGACAAAGCCGGCAAGGAGTCCCCGCAATTGGTGGAGGCGGAATTGTGCGCATTTAAGCCGTATACCGGAGTGTCCGTGAGTAAGGGGCTGTTTAAGGTAGTCAACAATGATGCTGATCCCAGCGATCCTAAATCGGCTGAAGGTGTGTTGCATAACCCGCATAGCTTTGATCAATTGGGTGCCAAGTCCAGCACCGAGTTCAATATTGGTCTGGCCAAAAAAGGTGATTCTTTAGAGAAAAAGGTCAAATTGAAAATGTCGAGAAAGGGGTCTGTATTGCGGTTGCAATGTGACCAGCATGAATTTATGCAAGGCTGGTACTTGCCGGTGACCAATGCTCACTATGGAGTAGCCGGGGCGGATGGGACCTTTGAGATTAAAGATGTGCCTGCAGGCAAACATAAAGTTGTAGCCTGGCATCCTATTGCCGGTAAAGTGGAAGCCGATGTGGATGTGAAGGACGGGGGAACTGTCGAAGCCAATTTCGAGATTAAATAAGTCTCTTTTGATTGAGGCATCGCTCTTCTGTCAAGGGCAACTAGCCACGAGCTAGTTGCCCTTGTTTTTTATGAGAAGCTTGGGCGATTTTTCTGATCGTTCAGCATTTGACCTCGCAAAATGACCCCGTTAAGATCGACATCGAAAGTGATTTTTCATGTTGTATGTTGAGTTTGAGGCTCCCTGTGACTCGCGAATCATCTCTCGCAGATATTTTTCAGATAGGCTACTACTGGGAAACCAAAATTCTCCTCACCGCTGTGAAGCTCGATCTCTTTACCGCACTTAAGGGACAGTCTCTCACGGTCCATGAGATCGCAAATTCCCTAAAGCTCAACCCGCGGGCGTTGGAGTTGGTGATGAACGCCTTAGTGGCGATGCGTGTATTAACGAAAGAAGAGAAGTTATATGCCAATACTCCTGTGGCCGAACGACATTTGGTGCAATCAAGCTCAGAGTATGTGGGACATTTATTACTGTTGCATGATGCGGAGTGGAGTCATTGGGGACAGCTAGAACAGACAGTAAGAACCGGACGGTCACCAGTGACCCAACATGTGTTTGAAACCAATCCGGAATTGGGGGCTCATGTGCTTACCGTCTTGGATCGGATCGGGCAAGGAAGTGGGCAGGGGTTGGCGAAAAGTGTCCCCATTCATGAAACGGTACGAATGCTGGATGTTGGCGGTGGGGCAGGAACCAATGCCATTGCCTTCTGCCTGGAACATCCCGGATTGTCCGCTACGGTTTTTGATCTCCCGCAAACCTTAAGTGTGACTAAACAACATATCGAGCGTGCGGGATTAGCGGATCGTATTCACTTGCAAAGCGGCAACTTTCATGTTGATGCATTTCAGGGGACGTATGATCTTGCCCTCATGTCGGATATTCTTCATTATCAGGATGGCAAAACCAATGCGGAATTGGTGAAAAAAGTATATGCCTGTTTGAGTGAGGGTGGACGACTGATCATTAAAGACCGGTTTTTGGATCAGGCCAAAACGAGTCCTGCTTGGACGACAGCCTTTGCTGTTCATATCCTGGTGAATACCGAATGTGGCGAATGTTTTACAATTCAAGACAGTCGCCAATGGATGGAGCAAGCCGGCTTTCGAATTGTGGAAGAGTTAGAACCGCGTGCCATGATTCAAGGCACGAAATAACAGAAGGGCATGGCACGACCTTATGGATGAAATGGCTGTATGGCTGAGAGAACCAGGATTTTTTGGCACCCATGCCACGGTTGGAGCGGATGTGAGCCAACTCATGGCAACGTTCTTTACAATATTGTTTATTGTCGGATGGATTCAGGCGAGACAGCATAAAAATGATCAGCACCATTGGCTGATGTTCGGTGGAATGATTGCCATGCTCGCCTTCTTTATCAGTTATTATTTGTTTCGCAGTCTTGGGGTCCTGGCTTTTGAGGGCAAGGAAGGCTTTGGCGGACCTCAATGGTTATACGATCAAGTGTTTGTGCCTGTCTTGACCCTTCATATTCTCCTGGTCGTGATTGGCCTCGTGATGGCCATTTATATGATGGTGTTGGGGTTCCGGGCACAGACTTTCGTGGAAGGGAAGCGGGTCTTGAAGGATGCTATTTTAAAAACGTCCGGGAAACGTATCGTGATGATCCTGGGGGGGGTGACCACTATTGTCCTCCTATTTTTCCTGTCACGGGTCATGACCTCTGGATTTTCCATGGGGAAATTCAGTGTGTATCTTGGGCTTATTCTTCTCATTGCATTGGTATTTGGCATTGAAATATCTATCCAGCGGATTTGGCCAAATGGGGCCAGACGGCATCGAGTGCTTGGACGATTCACCATGGTGATTTACTGTGTGTTGTTCGTAACGGGAACGTTCACCTACACGATGCTCTATATTCTCTATCCGGGAAAAATTGGGTAGGCCGTTTATGCAATGTGGTTGTGATTTTTCTTTGCGGATCATGGGTATTGAAGAGTTGCCTTCCGATTCTGTGTTTGCCAAATTTCATTGCGATCGGTGTGAATTTTCTTTTGGGGCCGAAGGAAGTGCCAAGGAATTGGATTCTATGGTCTCTCACACTTTATGGTCAGATGAGGCCTCATATCAGTTGAGCCGGCTTCCTCCCTATTTACTCCCTCTTGTTCGGGAAGAGGTGGAGGAGTTTGCTTCTACCAGGGGGCAAAGGGTTGTGACGGTTGCCCGAGTTGGGTCGGCGCGAAATAAAGGAATGGTGGAGTGGAGCCCGGACGCAGAGCACCGTATCAATAATGTTCCGTCAGGAATTCGGGCAATGGCGAGAATTGAATTGGAGCGTACGGCTTTGGATCGCGGGATGCCTGCGGTCACGGTTGAACTCATGGAAGAGGTGAAAGCCCGTTATTTTGGTATGGCCGCAGGGCGGGCATGAAACGCCTTGTGAGCGACTTAGCGCAAACGATTAATATCTGGAAATCTCTTCGAAGCGAGTAACGATATGTTGCATCGACTTTCCCTCCGTGTCCTTCCGCAATTGAATGCCTTAGTAACGGATCAACCCGTTCGCAAGCGGAAACGTTTGGTGATGCTGGCTCCCGGCTTAGTGGCCTTTGGGATTTATCACCTTCTCAAGCCTGTATTGCCGCTTGCCGATCCATTGGTGCTTCTGGCATTCACCGGCTGTATTTGTATGCTTACCGCCATCTGGTCCTATCGACAGGGACGTGGAGTCACTTTCATGGAATCCTGGCGCGAAGACGGGGCTCGGCAGTGGGTCTGGTTGGTGGGATGGGTTGGTCTGGTCTATGGGATTCAATTATCCCTTTTGGTTTTGGCGATTCTTCAAGTATTTGTGGCCTATGATTTTTTGCTCCATCCGGAAGGTCCAGCCATGATGGCAACCATCATTTCATGCACGTCCGTGACCCGGGATGCCTTTGAAATTGGTCATGTGCAACGGATGAGGCAACAAGGAGTTGTCGTCCCAACCTTTCCTGACGGAGAGGCGTTACGAAAATGGATTCCGCAGGAAATAGGAAGTATTGTGAAATGGGGAGCGTTGGCAACCATGATAGGGATAGCCGGTTCGTGGCTCCTGTTCACAGTGGGGCCGATTGAACTGCAACCCATCCTTCAATCATTGCTCGTTCCCGTTATGATCGCCTCCATCGGAATGAAGACGTTTTTCAGCGGGGAATCGTTATATGCTCAAAATACACAGGGAAGTAGGCCACGAACCTTGCTGTCATCCCTTTGGTTTTGGATGTGGCCAAATCTGACCTTTTCAGCGACGTATTTTCTAGTTCTCATGGGGATGGCCGCCTTTGTCTTGCGGGTGGAGCAGATTTCTCAAGCAGGATTTATGGGGATAGCCGCCTGTACCGCCATGGTGATGGCGCTGTATACCCTCTTTCTGGGTTGGCGCAAATCCTATGAAGAACAGCTCGTCGGCATTCCTGAATCCATACAACGGTGTCCCTTTGTGATGGGGATACTCCAAAATTCTAAATCCTCTGAACCTCTTCCTTCCCTCGCTGATGCCAAAGTCGGGCATGGCAATTTGGTGAATTAAATTGAAAAATCTTGTCATACCATTAATGAGTGTGCTGTTCATCTTTCTCATGCAGTCCGGAGTTGCGTTGGGTATGGATGCTCATTCCTTACCGGCGACCGATGGGCAGGCAAGCCAGGATATTTTCTACAAAACTCCCGGAACGATTGAGGGTCCATCTGTCGCAGAGACCCACCAGGACTATTCCGCCTACCCTCTCGTGGATAACCGGTTGGTGGTCTGGTTTGTGACTCAGCAACATACCTATTTTGGGGGTTTTGTCTTATCGATTCCCTTATTTTGTCTATTATTGGAATTCATAGGAATTTCTCGAAAACAGCCGGCATCCCAACGGAAGTTCGATGGACTGGCTCGTGATATTTTGCGGGTGGCCCTGTTGTCCTTGTCCATAACCGCTTTATTAGGCTGTCTCATGCTCATAACCTTTGTGACTCTTTACCCGGGATTTATGAGTTACATGGGGTCGACGTTTAAGCCGCTCATGCCGGTGTATGCCACGGTATTTGTGAGTGAAGCATTCCTGTTGGCCCTCTATTATTACACCTGGGATTTCCTCAAAACTCCGGCGGCAAAGTGGTTCCATATGACTCTTGGAGTTCTTTCAAACGCAACCGGAGTCGTTTTATTGTTGTTAGCCAATTCATGGGCCTCGTTTATGATGGCACCAGCCGGAGTTGATGCGGAAGGGCACTTTTTAGGAAATGTGTGGCATCTTTTGCACTCTCCACTATGGAACCCACTGAACACGCACCGCTTTCTGGCGGATATTATGTCAGGTGGCGCCGTGGTCGTCGCCTATGCGACCTACCGGTATTTCATGGCAAAAACCTCTGAGGATCGGGCGTATTACGATTGGGTTGGGCATGTCTTTATTGTGGTTGTGGTCTGTGCGCTCCTGCCCATGCCACTCGCGGGTTACTGGTTGATGCGGTCTGTATTTGAGTTTCGGCAAGCTATGGGCATGGCCATGATGGGGGGCATGTTGTCGTGGCTGTTTGTGCTCCAAGCCATTATGGTTGGGGTTTTGTTTTTAGGAATAAACTATTACATTTGGCAATCCTTGGCCCGCCTTCAGGGCGGGGAACGCTTTCATCCACATTTTAAGGCCATTCTCTTTGCGTTGATGGTCTGTTTTCTCGTGTGGTTTACCCCCCACACCATTGCGATGAGTGGGAGTGAGATGAAAGCCATGGGCGGGCAACAGCATCCGGTACTTGGGAATTATGGGGTCATGTCTGCAAAGAATGGTGCGGTAAATGTCATGATCTGTTTAACCGCACTGAGTTACATTTTGTATCGGCGAGCCAATTATGTGATGACGGTACCGTGGGCATCCAAGGGGAATATCTTTCTTCTGGGGTTGTTCCTCATGGGGATTGCCAATATTGTGTGGTTGGCTATTTACGGATTTTATATTCCGGCAAATGTCCGCGTGGGCCTTTCACATCCTCAAGGGATGACGACCGCGACTGTGGTCGTTGGAGGTTTATTGTTAAATCGCTTGTTATTGCGAGGCGCTCACATGAACGGGCCTGTGCATTGGGGAAGAATTACCCCACGTGGGATTGTGGCATTGTTTGTCGTGGCTGCCGCCTTTACCTGGGTAATGGGCTTGATGGGGTATATCCGGTCCGTTGGTCGATTGGAGTGGCATATTTCCGAAATAATGCCGGATCAATCCTCGTGGGCATTTACCCCTTCCCTGGGATTTGCAGCAAAAATGGTCACCCTCAATATGATTGTTTTTTGGTCATCAGTCTTTTTCGTGTTTTGGCTTAGCCGACGAAATCAACAGGTGGTAGAGCGGCGAACGGCTGAATTTGCAAGGCCTTCTCCGGTGATTCAGGTTATTTCAGAAGAGGAATCCGCATAATGAAAGTCTGTCATGGGCAACATAGCAATTTAGGAAATGTGAAGCGAATTCGTGCAAGGTCTTTTTTCTTGGCCTGTTTAATCGTGGGTATTCTAGTATATGGAAGTGGTGCCGCGTGGGCCCAAGAGGTTCCAAACACAGGGTCTTCCAGTAGCTCCATGGTGTTGGAGGATTTTCAGCATCCTGATGCTAAAGGATTTCCCGAGGGATGGGAAGCGCAGCGGAGTACGGTCACTGCCCATGAAACCTATACAGTTCAAAAGGAGGGTGGGACATTTTTTCTTTCGGCAAAAGATGCCAATCAACGGGTATATACCAAGCACATGACGTGGGACCCGAAGCAGCACCCTATTCTGACCTGGCGTTGGCGGATACAGACAGTTCCCGATAACGCCGATTTCCTGGCCGCAATCTACCCGTCCTTGGATGTTGACTTGATGTTTATTCCCGTGAATACGAAATATGTGTGGAGTGCAACATTGCCGGTAGGGTCAGTCAAGGAGGGAGGCATGTTTAGCTCCACAGAAATTGTCATTCGTAGTGGGACTGAATCCCTTGGGACGTGGGTTGAGGAGCGGGTTAATGTATATGAAGATTTTCTGAGGATTCATGATCATGAACCGGCTCCACATGCCTGGGGCATTTCTTTATTAGGAGGGCCGGGAGTGGAAGTGGACTTTGGTTCCATTCAGGTTCAGGCTGAATCATCCAACGATGAACTTGGGCGGGAATGAGGAGTGAAGATGACTCCAGCTAAAATTTTTGATGTCCTCCTTGGAGTCCTGGGATTAGGGACAGTGGGTCTCTTGATCGGGGTCTTCATGGGGGATGGGTGGCTTCCTGTTGCGTTAGCATTGGGAGCCATTCTTGGGGCCGGAGTGGGCTTGGTAGGCGGACGAGGATTTTTTTTGAGCATTTTTATCGGAACCATTTTAGGTGGCTTGCTGACATTAGGGGTGAGTGGAACCGAGGCTGTGACGGTTGGCGCAGCCTCGGGTGCGGCAATGGGTGGATTTTTGGGAATTTGGATTTCGATGCTTATAGAGACGTGGCGACAACGGAACCAAACCATTCCTGAGTGCGACAAGCACCCCAATCATTTACAACCGTAATCAATCTGAATCATCGAGGTGAGTGTGTCAAAGCGAGAGGCAAGATAGTCATGGAAAATCAACGTGTCCTCATCGGCTCAATTTTATTTGTATTCGGCTCATTTATCATGATGATCGTGATGTTGATTTATATGACTTATAAAGGGAAGGCTGATTTGGAGGAATTGTCGGCCGGCCAACCGGCCAACGTCAGGGTTTTGCAGCCAATGCCCACAGAAGATTTTTCCATGTATAAAACATTCGTCGGGGATGATGGCCGGGAAATGGTTGAAATTCCTGAAGGGCCGTTTACTATGGGCATTGAGGATGGGGATCCCGATGAAGGGCCATCGCATCCGGTGTATCTCCAAACGTTTTACATCGACCTTAAAGAAGTCACACAGGCAGATTATGATCGGTATATCAAGATGACGAAACGGGACAAACCTAAGGTGCCGGTCTTTGAAGATGATGTCGCCAAGCTGGTCGGTCCGGATTATCCGGTGGTGGCTGTGACCTGGAACGATGCCTTTGGGTATTGTCGGTGGGCTGGCAAGCGGTTGCCGACCGAAGCGGAGTGGGAAAAGGCGGCAAGGGGAGAAGGGAAGCGTCGTTATCCTTGGGGGGAAAAATTCGAATATCAGTTTGCCAATGTTGATGGGAAGGAAGATGGCTTTCAGTATTTAGCTCCTGTGGGATCCTTTGAGGTAGGGAGAAGCCCTTTCGGACTCTATGATGCCACCGGCAATGTAGCCGAGTGGGTCATGGATAGTTATGCTGCTGACTATTATCAACAGGCCCCGTATCGCGATCCCCCAGGACCAAAAGTCGAAGATGAGAATAAAGTCATTCGTGGGGGCTCTTGGCGAGAATCTCGTATAGGGGCCAGGGTTACCAAGCGTTTTGCAGCTAAAATGTGGAGGAACGATGCCAGTGTTGGATTTCGGTGCGCAAAAGATCCTCCAGCCACTGAGACTCCTCAATCATCCTAAGCGATAAGCAGGCTCCTCGCTGGCGTGAATAATCGCCCATGGTTTCTCGAGATAGGACACATTGACGGATAAGGAATAGGGAAACATGGACGGTCGATTTAAATTAATTTTTCTGATTGCGGTCCTGTTTATGACCGGCCTGCCATTATTGGGGATTTTGAAAGGCACCGATACTCCCCCAAGTCTCCCAGACCCAACTCCCCAGTCGATGCCTTCTTCGACATTGGAGCCGTCCACAGATTCGATAGGTCCTGATCCTGACATAGGGAATAAGATGGTTGAAGTACCCGCAGGGGAATTCATTCTTGGCAGTAATGAAGGCGGATTTAATGAAAAGCCTGCCCACGTCGCTAATTTAGGGACGTACTGGATTGATCAATATGAAGTCACCTATAAACGGTATATGGAATTTGTGGAAGCTACAGGCCATCGGCAACCTGGCCCACCATCTCGTTATGCCACAAAGCTCGGACTGTTAAGAGGGCCTTATCAGCCGATTACCTATGTGTCATGGAGCGATGCGAATGACTATTGTCAGTGGAAAGGCAAGCGTCTCCCTACTGAACAGGAATGGGAAAAAGCTATGCGAGGGACAGATGGACGCCCCTGGCCGTGGGGTGATGGGTTGACCGGACATCCTGCCAATTTTGCAGGAGAGGGCGATGGGTTTGAAGTGTCGGCTCCAGTAGGATCGTTTCCTCTTGATCAAAGTGTATTCGGGGTCTTTGACGGGGCAGGAAATGTTATGGAATGGACGGATAATTGGTACGTCGAAGATCTCTATCTACAGAAAGATTCAGTTTCGCAAGAAGGTAATCGGCCAACCTCAACTTACAAGACAATGAGAGGCAGTGGCTATACGAGCCGAGGCGTAGATCTCCGAATTACCAATAGGAGTTTTATGGTTCCTGATTTTCGAGATGAGACAATTGGTTTTAGATGTGCACGTTCAAATTAATGACAATAAAGGTGACGATATTCTGTAGGGAAACATTAAAAAAATTAAAGAAAATCAAAATAGTAGAGGATGAGAAAGACGGCAAGCAGAATATTGACAACCATTCCGGCCAAAACTATAATGTCGAACACTTTTGCATTTGTACGCATGAGCAATCCCTCGTTTTACGTGAACAATAAATGTTTGAATAGCACGAAAAATTATATTATGTCAATGAAGTTTATTAGGGAAAATCATTTAAGATTCAGATGAGAATTAAGCACAGGGAGGAATTGAAATGGGTGATTCGACGGCTGTCATAAGAGAGTCAACGGAGTTAGAAACTAAAATTGGTAAAGCGATTTTTTATGTAACCTGCTCGGTAAGCCTTTGGTTTTTCTATTGGTTTTCAGGCATTCAGTGCCCCTGCTAAAAAAGCATGATTTCCAATAAGACAATCAATCATTTAATACTCTTAGACGCAAGGAGGGGCGCATGCAGACAGCTCTGTATGTAATAGTTTCATTAGTTATTTGTTTTGTGTATTTTCAGGCACTGGATTATGTACTGATGGACGCTCAGGGGTTGGACTATTTCTACATGTTCAGATAGTGGTAAGAATGACAAGATTTAAATTTAAGATTCACATTTATGACGAATTTAGGTAAATTTGATGGGTTTAAACACAACACGTTTTCACAAGGAGGTAGGTCAATGGGTCGCCTGTTCAATCAAATGACCCGGGGGAAGAAAAAGTTGTTCGCCGTTTCGGCCCTGATGGTAATGAGCGGTCTGCTTTTGCTGCCAATTTTCCTGTCAGTCTCAGCTGTGGCGAGTGGTGGTGGGGCTCCAGCAGGTGGTCCTCCAGCAGATGTCGTTGCCGCACAAAAGGCGGGGGAGGAAGGCGAGGCGGAAAAAGTGGAAATGGGCCGTGACATTTATTACAAGACGGAAGGCCCTGTTATTGGAGAGGGCGCACCGGTAACGGCCGACAACGAAACTTTTTATCCTCGGTATAACTTCGAGAGTCGTGTCCTCCTTTGGGTAGCCAACCAGCAGCATCTTTATTACGGTAGTTTTGTGTTGGCGGTTCCAATCTTTTGTATGTGTATCGAATTTGCCGGTATGGTAAGCAAAGATAAGGCGATGGCCAAAAAGTATGACCAATTGGCTTATGATTTTATCAAGATCAGTCTGACGGCCTATTCTCTAACTGCGATCCTGGGTGGGATCCTGATCTTTACCTTCCTGACTCTTTATCCTGCCTTTTTTGGGTACTTATCTAGTATTTTCCGTCCTGTCATGCACATTTATGCATTAACGTTCGTGGCGGAAAGTGCAACTCTCTACATTTATTATTACGGATGGGACAAGATGAGGGAGGGTGTCCTCAAGTGGGTTCATCTCAGCATGTCTGTGATTCTGAATGTGATTGGAACGGTGCTGATGTTCCTTGCCAATTCATGGATTGCGTTTATGATGTCGCCGGCGGGAGTTGATGAGCAGGGGAGATATCTTGGAAATATTTGGCATGTGATTCATACGGCCCTTTGGAACCCTTTGAATGTTCATAGAATTCTTGGGAACATGGCTTTTGGGGGTGGTGTTGTGGCTGCCTATGCCGCCTATCGCTTCCTTTCTTCAAAAACGGATGAAGAGCGTGCTCATTATGACTGGATGGGCTACATCGCGATGAGTTTAGGTGTGGCGTTTTTAATCCCGCTACCCTTTGCCGGATATTGGTTGATGCGGGAAGTGTATGCCTACCGTCAGCAAATGGGAATTACCTTAATGGGTGGGTTGCTGGCTTGGTTGTTTATTATTCAAGCCACCATGATTGGAATTCTTTTCCTCACCACAAATTATTATTTGTGGCAAGCTCTTGGCCGGATGACAGGTGGAGAGCGTTTCCAAAAGTATATTAAGTATCTCGTGTTTATCTTAGTGGTAGGGCTTCTGGTATTTATTACCCCGCACACGATCGTAATGTCTCCTGCAGAATTGAAAGCCATGGGGGGCCAGCAGCATCCGGTCCTTGGAAATTATGGCGTCATGTCTGCCAAAAATGGTGGAATTAACGCCATTATCATGACAACCATTCTGAGTTTTATTTGGTACCAGCGAGGGAACAGGGTCCCCACAGTCAGCTGGGCTAAGTTTGGTAATATTTTTATGGGCTGTTTTTTTGTCATAGCACAGTTAAATAATGTTTGGTTGGCTTGTTATGGCTACTTCATACCTGCAAACGTACGAATCGGTTTGTCTGTGCCTCAGGTGGCGGGAACGTTGTCTTGTCTACTCTTAATGACGCCACTCAACCTGGCTATGTTGAAAAATGGAAGACAATTGGGACCGATCAGATGGGGCCAAATTCCACCCCGTTCACAATATGCGATCATAATGTTAGCGACCGCATTCACGTGGATGATGGGATTAATGGGGTATATCCGTTCTTCGGTGAGGTTATTCTGGCACGTTAATGAAGTAATGCGGGATAATTCTCCATGGGCATATACCCATACAATTGGTTTTGCGGCAAACGTTATTTCGTTTAATGTGCTATTTTTCTGGATCAGTATAATGTTTGTCTTTTGGCTAGGCACATTAGGTGCGAAAAAAGTACCGGTTCCTTCGCCTGCAGGGCAGCCAGTTCCATCTCCTCAGTCTGCAACTGGTCATTAAATGATACATACAATTACAAACAATCGTGGGGCTGCGATAGGCAGCCCCCAAGCTGGAGGATTGCACTGTGGTTGAGTTAATGGGACGGGCCATAGAAATGGGTTGGCCAGTATTGCTCATGCTGGTTGGGCTGCTGCTGTATTTCCAGGCATCTATTTCGGACCCGGTAAAAAAGAAACGGGCGAGCTTCCAGACGTTAATTGGAATTTTCTGTGCGTTTTTGGCGTTTATCGCTATTTCCAATTACGTAGATAACTTTGAAGCGAACAGCGGTTTATTGCCGGTTTCTCTGGTCATGATTACCATCATGACTTTTGTGATGGGACTCTATTTTCCCAATATTAGTGCACTGATGAAAATTGGGGGTTTCATGTTCTTTGTAGCGGCTGCCCTCTCCGGATACGGAAATTGGCTGCCTCAGGTCGAGGGGGGATTTCCTCCACCGGTCGTAAAATTGGATTTCCAAAGCATGTCACCTCAGCAATTAGGGGATGAGGGCGAAAAGATCATTTTCGGGGGAATTGGCCAAAGTAAGACCCAGGGAGCCATTGGGAAGGGCCAATGCCCGTTGTGCCATGGTTTCCAGCAGGGATTTTTAAGTGAGCGGGCACCTAATCTCTTTGGCATTCCTGATAGAGCAACAGAGAGGTTAAAAGAGCCTAATTACCATATGGATAATGCTGCTGCTCGAAACACCGAACAAAAGGAAGCTTTTGAAGGATCGGGTACGGCTACAAATGCTCAGGAGTATATTGCGGAGTCACATGCATGTCCGAGTTGTTTTGTTGTGACGGGGTTTGGCGTCAAAGGATCAAATGATACAGTAAGTCCCATGCCTAAGATTCATAAACCGCCGATATCCTTAACTATAGGCGAAATGGCGGCTGTAGACACCTGGATGTATACGAGGGAAGGGAAAGAATCTCCGGCTTATGATGTGATTGCTACTTCATATGAAAAGTTCATTCCAGAAGCTGATCGCCCCGCCGCGGGTGGAGAAGAAGAAGCTGGTGGTGCTGGTGGGAATCTTTTAGCTGATGGGAGCGAACCATACGACAAGCTCTTTATGAAAGCCGGATGTCCTGCCTGTCATACGATTCCAGGGATTGAAGGAGCAACGGGAAAAGTTGGTCCTCTTCTCATGGAGGGAACGAATGCCCCAAATCGTATAAAAGATCCTGGCTATAAGGGTAAAGCAAAATCGCCCAAGGAGTACATTACGGAATCGATATTAGACCCAAGTGCTTACGTTGTGAAAGATTTTCCTGACAATCAAATGCCAAAGGACTTTGGTGTAAGGCTTACAGGCGGTGCACTTAGTAAAATGGTCGATTACTTGGCGCAATTAAAAGAAGGCCAACCTTTACCTCCAAAAGAATAAGAAATATTAATTTAGGGTATAACCCTTTATAAGGAGTAAGGAAGAATGACGTGGCTTAAATTAGTTGAAGGCTACATGCCGATGCAGATGATTACCGAGTTGGCGATCTGCATCCTTGTGTTTTCTATTATTAATTACTCTCTCAAGAGAGCAGGCATGGGTTTACCAAAGTTTTGGGCAGGAATCTTTGTCTGGTGTTTCGTGAATTTGTTTTACTTAAAATACCGAATTTACCCACCTATACCGTTTAGTGTTCGTGCTATTTATGGCACTGTGGCCGCTTGCGGGATTTTTATGTGGGTTTCTGGATCACAGCAGGAGTGGGAAGAATTCAAGCGACCCATTATCAATGTGTTGGACGCAAAAACGGGATTGACTAAGTTCGTTCGTACCGCCCTATTGATTTTATTGCCTATCGGACTCTGGGGATTTGCCTACAACTCTTTTTTGCCGAGTTTTGATGAACCCATTGAGCTGAGAACTGTGCATCCGGCCCCACCGGCCACAACAAAAGTGCATGGGAAAACCTATGTATTACAAACTGCAGCTAATCCATTTCGTATTAATCCTGAAGGAAAATACGATCAGGCATACAGCAACGCTCATATCGTCAGCCAGGATATGGGGCGATTAATGAAAGATGTGAAAAACCCGGAAGATAACCCCTGGGATCCCAATGCGAAAGGCTACATCAAACATGTTCGTGAGGGGGGGGAGATCTTTTTCCAAAATTGCCATTTTTGCCATGGGGATAACTTGAATGGCCGTGGTCTTTGGGCTTTCGCGTTCAATCCAATTCCTGCCAATTTTACGGATGCAGGTACCATCGCCCAGCTACAAGAAACCTTTGTGTTCTGGAGGGTTGCTAAAGGTGGAATTGGCCTTCCCGGTGAAGGGTTTCCATGGGCATCCGTTATGCCACCGTGGGAACAGCATTTAACCGTTGATGAAATATGGAAAGTCATCATGTTTGAATACTGGCACACCGGGTATTACCCGCGGACCTGGGAATAAGGAGGACGCGGACATGAATGGTAATAAATCCCAAACTGGACTTTTTGAAAAGAGGATGGTCATGAACGAAACGACGACACCAGCCGAGTATGATAGGCGGGGTTTAGGAGCCTGGCTTCTGAGTTGCGGTCTCCTGATTGGTGGCCTAGGCCTAGCCACCACCTCCCACGCGGAAATGGCGGAAGGATTTGCCGAAGGGAGTCGCCCTGCCCCGCCACCTGCGGAACAGGTTGAAGCAGGAAAGCGAGTGTATTTCACCAAATGTGTATGGTGTCATGGCGTCGAGGGGGCTGGGGACGGACCAGGAGCGGATCGATTATGGCCGCGTCCACGTAATTTTAATGCCGGGACGTTTAAAATTCGTCATACTGCCAGCGGTGAATTGCCCCTAATCGACGTGGATTTATTTCAAACCGTTACCCATGGATTGCCTGGATCGGCCATGCCGTCCTGGGAAGGTATTTTGACAGAAGATCAACGCAGGGATGTATTGGCTTTTGTAACAACTGAGTTAGTCAAAGATCGTAGTTGGCAAGATACTGAGTTTGAGGAATTTCATGTGTTGCAATTAGATCAAATTCAACCCGTTGCTCCTTCGGTTGAATCAATCAAACGCGGTTCAGAGTTGGTAAAAGAAATGAAGTGTATCGAATGCCATGGGGTTGAAGGTCGCGGAGATGGGAATGCCTTTAATCTCAAAGATGACTGGGGCTTTTCCATTCAACCTGCAGACTGGCATAAATGCTGGAATTTCAGAGGAAGCCGGCAAGATGCCTATAATGTGAAAAACATATTCCGGACATTTTCTACAGGAGTAAGTGGAACGCCGATGCCTTCTTTTGCGGATAATACCACCGTTGAGGATAGGTGGCATATTGCCAATTACGTTAATCATCTTTGTGAACGTGATGTTGATGTTGATATTGCCGGCGGTGACGTAACGGATGAAATCGCTACGGCTTTGCTAGCAGCAAAGCCTAGGGGAATTGATCCTCTTACCGATAAGCCGAAAGTCGATTTCGTTGTTCCTTCTAAGTTTGTCGAAGGAGAGTTGCCTGCTGATGAGCATGATGAGCGGTGGAAACTTGTTGACCGTCGGATTGTAGCCATGGGAGGGCAGATTACCCATAAACCTAGAAACTTTGTGACAAGAATTGACGATGTTTGGGTTCAGTCTTTATACAATGAAACCCATATCTCATTTATGTTCCGTTGGGATGACCGGACAAATAGTGTGCAGGAAGATAGCGTTGACTGGGAACCCTATGAGGTTAATCTTGGTGATTACGGTATAGAAGAGCAGGAACCAGGAGGATCAAAATTTGCCGATGATCCTGAACACCCTGAATCCATCGCCGCCAAACAAACGGCCTATCAAGTGTTTAATGATGGGCTGGCTTTTCAGTTTCCTATAAAATGGCAGGAATTGCCAGCGCCAAGAAAGCCTAGATATTTCTGGGGAGATGAGGGGTATCCTGTGGACATCACCAAATGGACGGCTGATGGAGAATTGAAAGCTTACCAGGGTGAAGGTTGGGATATGGACTTTGAAGATCGTGACGATTTCACCGAAGAACTGAAAATGGTGAAGGCTGAATGGAAAGATGGACGATGGACGGTTATCGTCACGCGCCCACTCAAAGGTGACTATGAAGAAGATGCTTACATTGAATTGGGAAAATATATTCCCATCAATTTCTTTGTTTGGGATGGTCACAATGGGGATGTTGGGCGAAAGATGGCGGTCTCCGCATTCTACTATCTTGTGTTAGAGCCACCCATTGAAAAAGAAACATATATTTATCCAACCATTGCTGCTATTGGGTTGGTTCTTGTTGAAGGGTGGATTTTAACCAGACGGGCGAATCGTCGTAAGGGTAAAGTCTAAGAAAAATGTGAACATCGGAAATATCCGAAAAAATGAAGGGGGTGGGCAACCACCCCCTTTTTTTATGGCCAATATAAAAAAAATTTCCAACATTTCCGGAGTGGTCTTAGCTGGCGGGAAAAGCCGGAGGATGGGAAAAGATAAGAGAAACCTCGAATGGGGGGGGGTTAAATTTCTCGATAAAGTTTGTCTCACCCTCGGTGAATTATTTGATGAGATCATTGTGGTAACTGCCATTGAAGATTACCCTTGCGGACATCTCCCTGTCAGATCAGTGACTGACGCCATTCCTCATACAGGTTCCTTAGGGGGAATGTTTACCGGGATTAAGGAAGCCTCTCATCCTTCTGTATTTGTAGTGGCCTGTGATATGCCATTTTTAAATCCTTCGGTTATTTCCAGGCTTTGTGCTCTACCTGATAATGATGTGGTGATGGCGAATCTTTCGACTGGATATCAACCTCTTCATGCACGATATTCCAAACGTTGCTCCCTCATAATGGAGAAAATGATTCAGGACGGGAATCTTCGAATTCATAGCCTGGTTCAGGACTCATCTCTCTCGGTCCAAATTGTTGAGAAATCTTTATTTGATGATATCGATCCTCATGGGTATTCTTTTTTGAATATTAATACCCCCTTTGATTATGAATTCGCTAGAAAAGCTGCTTCTCATCTGAAATAATAGAATGCCTCCTTCCCGCCCAAACTTATTGATTATTCATCCTGGAGCATTAGGGGACGGATTATTAGCTCTACCTGCTCTTCGGGTATTGCATATTACATTTCCTGGCCATCGGATAATTTGGTTTGGTCATAAGGAATTGGGTGAGGTACTTGTGCATACGCAGGAGGTTCATCAGGCCTATTCTTTCGATAGACTTGAATTTTTGGCATATCGTGGGAGAAATGATTCCCTTCAAGAGAATTTTTTGTCGATTGTCCGTTGTTGCGATAGAGTCATATGTTGGTTCGAGGACACAGACGGTATTTGGCTAAGTTGGTTGAAGACCACGGGAATTCCAAACTGTATTGTTCGGTCTCCTCATGACCCGACATTGATTAGTAAACATATGGTTGATCGGTATGTTGAAATACTTCAACCGTGGGCTAGGACGACCCAGGTCCGGTGTGCCATCGAAGCACATGAGAGGCCTGCACGGCATCTTGTTCTCCACAAATCAACCTCGTTGGGAGTCCATTCTCCCATCGAGGAGCCCCTTATTGTTCTTCATGTTGGAAGCGGGTGTCGATACAAATGTGCCTCTCCGATGTTATGGGCGAGTATTGTCAATGGCCTGATGCTGGCGAATCCGAATCGTAAGATTTGTCTTGTAGGAGGACCCGCAGATATTGACTCTCTTCCAAATGTGCAAGGGTTACTGACTCACCTTGAGTATGCCACTCTGACCGGAATGAACCTGCTTCAGGTCGCAAAATATTTACAATATGCTCAAATATTTATCGGACATGATTCCGGGCTTTCGCATTTCGCTGCAAGTTTTGGCATTTCTTCGGTATTGTTGTTTGGGCCCACTGATCCGGCAAAATGGGCGCCGAAGGGAGCACATGTAACCATAATACGAAAATCCTGTCATTGCATTGGGAAGGCGTCCATTGCTGGTTGTATGGATAGACAATGTCTTTCTATTTCTCCACTTGAAGTCCTCGGAAAGGTTGAAGAGGTATTATGTGGAGTGAAGACAGTCGTAAATTACCCAGCCTTTGAGTGTGTGATGGAGACTTAACTCTTCCTTGCCTTGGCTAGAATGCTGTGCTACATTCGCCGCGGCTATTGAAAAACCCATATATTCTGCGTAGATAGGATATTTCATCGTGGAGAAAATCCTCCAAAACCAAGTCATTGAGGCCATCGCGGTTATCCTTAGCACGGTCAAGGAATCCGGCGAGTTAAGGGTGGACACCATTCCTACCATCGTTGTGGAACCTCCTAAACGCCCGGAATGGGGAGACTTTTCTTCTAGTGTCGCGATGACATTGGCCTCACAAGTTCGACAACCACCTTTGAAAGTAGCCGAACTGTTGGCAGCAGGCCTTCGTGCGCAGTTTTCAGATCTATTCGACCACGTAAACGTTGTCCCTCCAGGATTTTTGAATTTGACCCTCCATCCTCCCCGGTGGATTCAAGTCCTACGGATGATTCAGGACAAAGGATCGTTATATGGGACCAGCCACATCGGAAAAGGGAAACGCATCCTCCTGGAGTTTGTGAGTGCGAATCCGACAGGGCCGTTACATGTCGGCCATGGACGAGGAGCGGCATTGGGGCAAGCCATTGCCAGATTATTGAAATCTAGCGGCTTTTCGGTTTCTCGTGAATATTATATTAACGATGCCGGTCGCCAATTACAGTTGTTGGGTCGTTCCGTCCATGCCCGTTATCGAGAGCATTGGGGCAAACCGTCATCCTTTCCCGAGGATGGCTATCATGGAGACTATATAAAAATTGTGGCTGAGTCGGTGGCGAAGACTCATGGGCAAACCTTACTGGATGACTCATCGGATAAGGCGGAGACGCTCTGTGCGCAATTGGCCAGTCAGATGCTTTTGGATCGAATCAAAGAAGATTTGGCCACATTTGGTGTTGAATTTGAAACCTGGTTTAGCGAGACATCCCTGCATACGGCGGGTCTTATCCAACAGTCGTTGGACGAACTTCGACAGAAAAGGCTGCTCATAGAAGAGGAGGGAGCCTGGTGGTTTCGTTCATCTCAGTTTGGAGATGAAAAGGATCGTGTGGCTCAAAAACAGGATGGGAGCTATACCTATTTAGCGGCCGATATAGCCTACCATCAACAAAAATTAGAACGTGGGTTTGATACCTTAATAAATATTTGGGGTGCTGATCATCATGGCTATATTCCACGGATGGAAGCCACAGTTCAAGCGTTTGGCTTTGCCAAGGAGACTTTGCGGATCGTTTTGGTGCAAATGGTGAGTCTGCGACGTGGTGGGCAAAAAATTGAGATGTCGAAGCGAGCTGGTGAATTTGTGACCCTACGCGAGGTGATTGATGAGGTGGGTCCAGATGCCGCTAAGTTCTTTTTCCTGATGAGACGGGCCGATACGCATTTGGACTTTGACTTGGATTTAGCCAAACAACATTCTTCGGATAATCCCGTCTATTATGTTCAGTATGCGCATGCTCGATTAGCCAGTCTCTTTCGAGTGGCTCAGGAACGCCAAGTACGCCTTCCGGTCATCCAGGACGTCGATCAGGTATTATTGATTCAGGATGAAGAGTTAGGGCTAATTAAAACATTGGCACAGTATCCTTTAGTGATTGAAAGCAGTGCTCTCGCGTTAGAGCCTCATCGGGTTACGTTTTATCTCCAAGAGCTTGCTGCGCAATTGCATGCCTACTACAACAAAAATCGGGTCCTTCCCTCATTGGATCCTGAGAGGGACACCGGGGGTACGGGAGAAAACATTAAATTCGGGACAAGTGGGAATACTGGAGCGTTGAATCAGGAGCTCAGGTACGAAAGTATTTCGCCGGATTTGACCGCCGCTCGCTTAGCCCTGCTTCGGCAAGTCCAGACGGTTATAGGTAATGGTCTGTCTCTCCTGGGAATATCCGCACCGGAGAAAATGTAACGTGCGTGAAGGTCAAGCATTCGCAGAGATAATGTCTAAAGACCCATCCATCTCACCGTCAGGTCCAAATCGTTTTCATGTTCAGCATACTGTGCCTTCGGGTCGTGCGAGGGTTGGACGATTATGTACCTCCCATGGAGAGATCGAGACTCCGGCCTTTATGCCGGTTGGCTCACAGGGGACGGTCAAGGGACTGGACCCGAAGGAAGTCCGCGAATGCGGGTTTCATATGATTTTGGCGAATGCCTATCATCTGTTTTTGCGACCTGGCCATGAACTCATTGAATCTCTTGGAGGGCTTCATGCCTTTATGCAATGGTCTGGAGCGATTTTGACTGATAGTGGTGGCTACCAGATGGTGAGCCTGGCCGATCTTTGTAAGGTGACGGAGGAGGGAGTCGGCTTTCGTTCCCATATCGACGGAGCGTGGCATTTACTCTCACCGGAAAAAAGTATGGCCATCCAGGTCGCACTTGGATCAGATATTATGATGGTTCTTGACCATTGTCCGACCTTTCCTTGTACCGAGCAGCAAGCGCGTGAAGCCGTACAGCGAACGACCAGGTGGGCCAAGCGATGTGCGGTGGTGCCGAGAAAAGAGCACCAATGGTTATTTGGAATTGTTCAGGGTGGAGTCTTTACCCAGTTAAGAGAAGAGTCGACTCAGGAGTTGGTTAATCTGAACTTGGATGGGTATGCCTTGGGTGGATTATCCTTGGGAGAAGAAAAGCCGGCCATGTTGACCATGATCGAGACGGTAATTGATCAGCTTCCCCCTAGCCACCCGCGTTACTTAATGGGAGTTGGGCTTCCTGAAGATATTGTGGAAGGGGTAGCTCGAGGATTGGATTTATTTGATTGCGTCATCCCGACCCGGCATGGAAGAACTGGCTGGCTGTTTACCTCTACAGGGAAAGTGTTGATTAAACAGGCCCGCTACTCCCGTGATCCAAATCCGATTGATGCCGAATGTGGGTGTCCGGTATGTCAACGGTTTTCCAGGGCATATTTGCGACACCTGTTTTTATCGCATGAAATGTTGGGCGTACGTCTGAATACGGTCCATAATCTTTGGTACTATAGTTCGCTCATGAAGGGGTTACGACAAGCTATCAGCGCGAATCAGTTTGACGACTACCTGAGAGAATTTTACCGGCGACGCGAATGTGATCCGAGTGAAACGCTCATTCAGGATGTGACGACCTGATCGAATGAATTGACCACAGAAACATTTATATTGAGGTACTTATGAACCTAGATTCCTATGCTTGGGCTCAAGCCGGGGGAGCCGGTCCCGATTCCTCCGCCGGCTTATTGTCGCTCATCCCTTTTCTTCTAATTTTTGTGGTGTTTTATTTTTTGCTAATTTTGCCGCAACAACGTCGGCAAAAAAAACAACGGGAATTGTTGGATAGCTTAAAAAAAGGCGATAAGGTTATTACGTCTTCGGGGATATGGGGAACCGTGACCAATTTGGATAAGGAAACGGCTACCCTACAAGTCGCGGATAATACAAAAATTCGGTTGCAACGCGATCATATCGCGAACATCCGTACGTCGAATGAATCATGATGGATCAAGGGGTAGATGAATGAAAAAGCTTCGTGGGAGGTTGTTTCTCCTTTTTGTAGTCACGGTGGTCTCTGTCATCCTGGCCCTGCCTTCGTTCCCAGGGCTGTTCCAATCTTTGCCTGATGGGGTCAAGCGGGTATTAAGTCATCGTGGGCTTTCCTTGGGTCTCGATCTTCAGGGAGGCATTCACCTGGTTTTGGAAGTCGAAGAGGAACGAGCGGTCGAGATTGCCGTTGATCGAATTCGTAAGGCTGTTGAGGACCTGCTGAAGGACAAGGCGATCGTGGTGGAGGGTGTTCGCCGTGAGGGGTCGAAGATGATTGTCATCACCCTTCAACAAGAAGCCGATGGGGAGAAAGTCCGAACGCTGCTCGATGAGGCTTTCCCGAACTTTGAGTCGCAAAATCCGTCAGGAACGCGTTTGGTATACGAACTTCGCTCTACTGAGGTGGATCGAATCAAAACCTCAGCCATCAACCAGGCCCTTGAAACCCTCAGAAACCGGATTGATGAATTTGGGGTTGCCGAACCTCTTATCCAACGGTTGGGGCTCAACCAAATTGCGATTCAATTGCCTGGGGTCAAGGACCCTCAACGGGCTAAAGATCTCATTCAAGAAACGGCTCTTTTAGAATTTAAATTATTGGAGGAGTCCAAGTCCGCATTGGATTTACCGCCTCAAGTCGAAAAAGGCCAAGAGGATACGGTGAGAAAGACCTTAGAAGGTAAAATTCCTGATGGGGCAGAAATTCTCTTTGAAACGGCGATTTCGGAACCGGAGGGTCGGGCGTATAGCATTCCCTATCTTGTAAAAAAAGATGCGGTTCTCACTGGGGATGTGTTGCAGGATGCACGTGTGTCAATTGGTGAGTTCAATGAGCCGATTGTCAGTATTACCTTTGACAGTAAAGGGGCACGAGAATTTGATGAGCTGACGGCTGCTAATATCGGTAATCGGATGGCTGTGGTCTTGGATGGAAAGGTGTATTCAGCGCCCGTCATTCGAGATCGGATCAGTGGTGGCCGGGCGATCATTGAAGGTACCTTTTCAACGGCAGAAGCGAATGATCTGGCAGTGGTGCTCCGAGCCGGTGCATTACCGGCACCGTTAAAAACCCTGCAGGATTTAACGGTGGGGCCCTCACTGGGGCAGGATTCAATTGAGAAAGGGTTACGGACAACTATTATTGCCGGGACGCTGGTCCTCATTTTTATGATTGTGTATTACCGACTTTCCGGTGTCATTGCGAATATGGCCGTTTTTCTTAATTTAATCTGTTTGCTGGGAGCCTTATCTGGGCTCAATGCCACATTAACTTTGCCGGGTATTGCCGGAATTATTTTGACCATTGGAATGGGAGTCGATTCCAATGTGTTAATATTTGAGCGAATTAGAGAGGAGCTTCGGCAGGGCCGTCCCGTTCGTCTAGCCGTAGATAGTGGGTATAATAAAGCCTTTTTGACTATCGTAGATTCCCATGTGACGACCCTGATTACGGGGTTGGCGCTGTTTTTATTTGGAACGGGACCTATTAAAGGGTTTGCAGTAACCTTGTGTTTGGGAATTGCTATTAACTTGTTTACGGCGTTGGTCGGGACAAAGGTGGTATTTGATTTCATGAATCGACGAAAGTTGGATACGCTCAGTATCTAATGGGTCGTCTGGATTGAGAAGTGCTTCGTGACCTTAATTATCGTGGGTGGTCGGAGAATAGCCATGCGGATTTATTGGAAATGGGCATTCTTTCATGCGGGGCGTCAATGCAAGTATATGGAGATGAGACATTCTTTGGGGAGGAGCGCTGATAGATTATGATGGAAATTCTGGGGAAAACAGATATTGATTTCATGGGAAAGCGGAACATTGCCTTCATGGTATCAGGCTTTCTGGTTTCTCTGGGATTGTTGGCCGTTATCGCCATTCTGGTGGGATGGGCCAATTTGGGGATTGATTTTGCCGGGGGGACGGCCGTCCAACTGAAGTTTGATAAGCCCCTCCTGATAGCCGACGCCAGGAAAGCCTTGGATGCGCATGGATTGGGTGCTGCGGAACTTCAGGAGTTTCCCCAGGATCAAAAACTTTTGATACGCGTGAAAACTGAAACCACAATTGAAGAGGGCGTCAGTAAGAAAATCATTCAGGCCTTTCAAGCTGAATTTCCTGATCATGGGTTTGTGGTGGACTCCAGTACTTCAATAGGTCCCACGATTGGGAAGAAACTACAAGAAGATGCCTTGATTGCCGTCATACTTTCGCTCGCAGGAATTATTCTTTATGTTGCCGTTCGTTTTGAGTTTCGTTTTGGGGTGGCTGCGGCCATTGCCACATTTCATGACGTTCTTGCAGTATTGGGGATTTATTTTTTGTTGAATACCGAAATTACGTTGCTGGTGGTGACGGCACTATTGACCCTGGCAGGATATTCTTTGACCGATACCGTGATTGTGTTCGACCGTATTCGTGAAAATCTTCGTCAGAGGAGACGTGAGACGACGACGACGATGATCAATAACGGGATTAATCAGGTTTTAAGCCGGACATTAATTACGACATTGACTGTTGTTCTGGTCTTGGTTCCATTGACCATTTGGGGAGGAGAAGTGTTACACGATTTTTCTTTGGCCTTATTGTTGGGCGTCCTTATTGGAACCTATTCCTCGATTTTTGTCGCGAGTCCGCTCCTCTTACTTTGGCCTGGTGCAGAGGGAAAGCTAATAGGTCGAGGTAAATAGACTTCTCTGTTACCGTTTCTTGACATCAAGGAAAAAGGAGCACCAAAATGTAGAGAATTATAGGTGTTAGATGTTCTTTATGGATTTTTCATTGTTACCAAAGTGAAAAGCTTTGGGTTTCCCCTCCAACTGAAGGGCAAGACGATCCTGGCCATGGTGCTGGTTGGTCTATTGCCCCTTATTCTTTCTCTGCTCCTCACATATTTTGAAGAAAAACGTGCACTACGGGAAGCCGCTGGTATCACCATGAAGGGGATTGCGGTGGAAGTGGCTCGTAAAGTCGAGACACAGATTATTCGTGGGATCAATGAAGCGCAACAGCTGGCCACCATTCCGTTTATTCGAAGTGCCGTCCTAAATTCGAACCGGAGTTATGCTGATAAAAATCCAGACGAAATTCAAGCCCTTATTCAACAGTGGCAGGAAAGTTGGCGGATCCAATCCAGTCTGGATGAGTTTCCGGTATTTCTGAACAAATATGCCACGGACTACCTGATTCAATGGCATGCGATCAGAAAATCGGATTATCTCGCCATAGTTGTGGTCGATGCGCAAGGAGCGCTGGTATTAAGTTCTTTCCCACAAGTCAATTTTTTCCATGGAAACAGTCTCTGGTGGGAGGCGGTCGTTCAAAATCATGAGAGCCAAGCATTTGTGAGCGATTTGTCATTTGATCCAGAGTTTGGGACTCATGTCCTGAATGTTGGTGTCCCTATTTGGGATGATCTTCGTCAGCATGTAGTGGGAGCCATTAGTATTCTTCTGAGGAGAGACTCGTTATTTCGGTCGATTTCTGAAGTGGCCGCCGGGAAAACAGGTCATGCCATGTTAACTGCTTCTGATGGGATGCCAATTCTCTGCCCCGCATTTTCATTGGAAGAGCACGTGATGCCCTCTAATGTGGTCAGTGCGTTTCAACAAGGTGGTGTGGGGTGGTTGGTTGCTGATCCAGATTCACATGGTATGCCGAATGCCATAGTTGGCTATGCTCCTCTCCACTTGGGTATGCCACTTGCTCCAGAAAGTTTTGGAGGTAAGTCCTGGCATATGTTGACCAGTCAAGACTCTGCCGAAACGTATGCTCCGCTGGATCAATTATTAAGCAAGGTCATCTTCTATGGAATCGCCGTTTTTGTCATCTTGTGGGGGGCGGGGGTCGTGGTTGCTGGCCGGATTGTGAAGCCCATTCAGGTCTTATCGCAAGGAGTTGAGCAATTTGGAGGGGGGAATCTTTCGGAAAAGATTGCAATCCATTCCGGTGATGAAATCGAACGTTTGGCTGATACATTTAATGCCATGGCCGACAATCTTCAACATTCGTTTTTTGAGTTGAATCAGAAAGTCGATGAAATTGGGCGATTGGAACAGAAATATCGTGATCTCATTGAAAATGCTCCGGAAATGATTCATCAATTAGATCCTGCAGGGCGGTTCGTGCATGTCAATACGACCGAGTTGCAGAAGCTGGGGTACTCGCTAGCCGACATGCTTGAGATGTCGCTTTGGGATATTGTTCCGGCGGAACAACAAGAAGTGGTGCAGGCCTACGTCCAAGGGTTAGCCTTAGGCGGGGCTCGTTCCATCGAAACCGTCTTCCGGACGCAATCGCGTGAAGTGATGGATGTGGAAATTCATTCAACGACTTTGATGGATCCAGGAACCCATTTGGTGGTGTATTCGAGAGGATTTGTGAGGGATATCACGGCGCGAAAGGCTCTGGAGCGTGAAGTTGAGCGGTATACCAACCAACTGGAAGGAATTGTGGCCGAACGTACCCAACAATTGTCTGAATCAGAGGCGGGATATAAGGCGCTTTTCAATTTGGCTGCCGATTCAATTTTTGTGGTCGATTCGGAAGGCCGGATCTTGGATGTCAACGCCCGTGAACGGGATATTCTAGGGTATGTCCCTTCTGATTTAGAGGGTGCTTCCTTCGCGAAGCTTGTTCCACCGGCGTTCCAAGTCGTCAGTCAGAGTTTGTTGGATCGGGTCAGCGGTGAGGAGCCAAAGGTGCCCACGACAGAGATTGAAGTCTATGATCGGCATGGCGTCATGAAATCCGTGGAAATGGACTTGGTTCGGATTGATATGGGAGGAAGAGCCTCAATCATGGTCCAGTTACGAGATATTACCGAGCATAAAAAGTTTGAAGCTGAACTACAACGATACAATGAAGTCTTGGAAGAGAAAGTCTCTGAGCGTACTCGGGAAATTGAACAAGCCAAGCTGTACATTGAAAGTTTGTTGGAAAATGCGAATGACGTGATTTATACATTGGACGTTGATTTACGGTTTACTTATGTCAATGGAAAAGTTGATGCCTGGGGATATCGAAAAGAGGACTTGATTGGTAAGCCGTATCTCTCGTTACTCTCGAAGCGGTATCGTGGACGGTATTTGAAAGAGACATTGGATCTCGGGACGAAGCAAGTCTACGAAGTGGAGGTGGTTAGTCGAGAGGGAGAGTTGCGGGCGGTGATGGTGAGTGTGGCTCCGCTTCTCAATGATGCTGGCGTCTACACAGGAGTCTTGGGCATCGCCAGGGATATAACGGAGCGAAAGCATTTGGAACGCCAGGTGCAGAATTCTGAGCGATTAGCGTCCATTGGGAAGCTGGCTGCCGGGGTGGCTCATGAAATCAACAATCCGTTAGGGGGAATTTTGAATTGTTTATACAATATACGGAAAGGGACGTTGACGCCTGAGCGATCTCAGGAATATTTGCATTTTATGGAGGATGGGTTGCGACGAGTTCAACGTATTGTTCGACAGCTCCTGGATTTTTCTCAGCAACGCGAACCGGAATTAGCCATCACAGATCTTCATCAAATTTTAGACCGGGTCCTGGTATTGACCGAGCATGTATTTTTGGTCAAACATGCTACGTTGAGTAAGTTCTATGATGAGACACTTCCTTTGGTGATGGTCGATGCGCATATGATTGAGCAGGTGATTATGAACTTAGTCCTGAACGCGGTTCAGGCACTCAAAGAAGGTGGCCAGGTGACGTTGCGGACTCGAAAACAGGAGGATGGATATGAAATTGAGGTTGAGGATACTGGGTGCGGAATACCTCCGGAAATTCGTCCTCATATTTTTGATCCTTTTTTTACGACGAAAGGAACCGGCGAGGGGACCGGGTTGGGATTGTCGGTGAGTTTGGGAATTGTCCAGCGGCATGCAGGTGAGATGTTGGTGAACAGTGAAGAGGGAAAAGGGACTCGGTTTACCATTCGTTTGCCATTGGTTCAATCTCGTTCGGGCATTCCTGTGAAGGTAGGCACATGACTCACGGTTCAATCCTGATAATTGATGATGAGCCCTTGATGCGAGTCTCTATGGTGGATGCGCTGAAGGCGATCGGCTATGTGGTACAGGAAGCCAGTTCAGGGTTGGAGGGACTGGAGCGGTTGCGGACTTCTCGGTTTAATTTGGTGATTACTGATTTGCGATTACCCGGTGTGGACGGCCTTCATATTGTAAAGCAGTGTAAGGAGCATTGCCCTGGCACGGAAGTGATTGTCATTACTGCCCATGGCTCTGTTGACACGGCCGTGGATGCGATGAAAAGCGGTGCTTACGATTACATCACGAAACCTTTTTCCATGGATGAATTGTTGTTGAGTGTGGAGCGGGTCTGCGCAGTGGTGGCTCTTCGGGAAGAGAATCGGGTCTTACGGGATGAATTGGAAAAGAAATTTAGTTTTCAAGGGATTGTGGGAAAAAACGAGCGAATGCGACAAGTACTGGAAAAGATCAAGTTAGTTTCGGTCACCGACGCGACGGTGTTAGTGGTTGGTGAAAGTGGAACGGGAAAAGAGTTGATCGCAAATGCCATACATGCCAATAGCGCCCGCCGAAATCATGCTTTGGTCAAAGTGAGTTGTGCCGCGCTACCGGAAACGCTATTGGAGGCTGAGCTGTTTGGCCATGAGAAAGGGGCGTTTACGGGGGCTCTCCGGCAACGGCATGGTCGATTCGAGCTTGCTCATCAGGGAACGCTCTTTTTGGATGAAATCGGCGAAATTTCCCCGTTGGTCCAGATCAAATTGCTTCGTGTCTTACAGGAACGGCAATTTGAACGAGTCGGGGGAAATGACACGATTGAAGTGGATGTGCGATTGGTGTGTGCAACACAAAAGGATTTACGGAAAGAGGTTGAACAAGGACGATTCCGGGAGGATCTCTATTATCGATTGAATGTGGTGCCGGTTCAGCTTCCCCCTCTCCGAGAACGTCGAGAAGATATATTCATGATTACCCAGCATTTTTTAAAGACGATGTCAGATCGAAATCACCAGGAACCAAAAGCCTTGTCACGGCAAGCTCGCGAGGTGTTGTTGCAGTATTCCTTTCCGGGGAATGTCAGAGAATTAGAAAATACCATTGAACGTGCGTTAGCTTTGGCACAACACACTCAAGAAATCCAGGTTTGGGATCTCTGTGGGCAGAGTCGATGTCCATATGCGGGTGGGGAACCTCAAAAAGGATGTGGGTTATGCGGGGATCAGGAAGGGAGGAAAGGCGTGAAGAACGGGGCGATGGAAACCTTGGCCGAAGCGCGAGAAAATTTTGAGCGGGGTCATATTCTCGAAATACTCAATCGAACAGGGTGGAGTCGGATGACGGCTTCGAGGGTTTTGGGATTATCCAGAAAAGGTCTTTGGGAAAAATGTAAACGGTATGGGATTGTTCGGGCATGCGACGACACGAACACTGAGAAGGATGATCTGTATGACGATTGAAAGGGCAGCTCTCTTTATGAAAAGAGCTGCGCCATGAGTGCTTGCCGCTTAGGGTTTCTTTGTCGGAAAATAGATTATTCTCCACCCTCCCAGAGGGTGATGATCCGGTCGTTTCCAGCCGTAGCAAGGTATTTCCCATCAGATGAAAGGGTAATCCCTCTAACGGGTCCATTGTGTGACCGAATCGTTCTGAATTGACGCCCGGTTTGAATATCCCACATTTTGACGGTCCCATCATCACTAGCGCTGATAAGCACCTGTCCATCCTGGGTCACAAGAAGATTTCTAACCCATGCCGAGTGGCCTTTCAGTGTGCGGCGTTCTTCCATCGTCGGCATGTCCCAGAATTTAATCGTACAGTCGCGACTTCCGGAAATCATGGTTCCCCCATCAGGAGTGAAGGTGAGTGCCCCAATCCAATATTCCATGGGCTTTTGAAATCCGCCTTGATCGTCTACGTAGAAACCACGATTTTCAGTCGATTCGTCGTCGGCATCATCTCTCCAATGGCCGTTGTGAACAATTTTTTCTTCTCCGCTTGGTAAAACTTCATAGATCTTGATTTTCCCGACATCGGTACCAGCCACTAGGTGAATACCGTCTGGGCAGAACGCTGTGCAGACGCTCCAATTATGGTCGTATTGGTCTTTACCAAGAAGCGTCATGAGTTCAGTGCCTGTGGTTACTTCCCAGATTTTAATGTCTTTATTCTGGCCAGCCCTAGCGAGCATGAGGCCATCTGGGGAAAATGAAATGCTGGTTACGCCATGGTCGTAACGAGTAAAGAGTAATCGAAGGGATTCCCCCGTTTGAGGATTCCAAAGCCGAATGGTCCGGTCTTCACTTGCTGAAGCGATCATTTGGCCATCAGGGCTATGCTTGACCTCTCGAACGGTAAGGGTGTGGCCTCGTAGAGATCGAAGAAGACGGCCGGTTTCAATATCCCAAATCCTGATAAAACGATCATTTCCTCCGCTTGCTAATGTCAGGCCATCAGGGGAAAAGGAGACAGACCATATTTCTTGTGTGTGACCACGGAATGACTTCAGTTCTCTAACACCGCTTTTCCAATAGGCGAGTGAATCAATGAGTGGCGTGGGTTGGAAATCGGGATTATGGATGAACCCGGGATTGGAGCTTAGTGTGTCAGGGCTTGTCGGCTGGGTCATGAAATTCCTCGCTTCGGAAACAGATTGACAATAAAAGGTCGGTTATTTGGCCTCGGGAATGGATCAAGGGAATTCTCTTGCCAAAGGGGAAAACTCATTCCTATAATTCAACTAGTTATGATACTAAACGGCGCTTTTCGAGGGAGTCAAGATAGCTACCTCCCAAATCCAATGCGAATTTATAATTACGGTGATCATCTTTCGAGAAATCAAACTCGTCTTGGGGTGATCTTGCGGTAAACGGAGGTTTTGCTCATGGAAATTCGTTTTCAACCCGCCCTCCTTCAGGAGGTGATTGACTCGTTTGCTGAAAAGACTGAGCGTGAGGGCGATCCGACTTATTTTAATGAGTTTCATGAGTTTGCGGATCCCATTTACGAGAAGTTTTCTCTTGATGACCGGGATCCAGAGTTCAAGCGGCTCTATCAACATTTATTTGCTAAATGGGGGTTCGCTGAAATTCTCAGGGATGCTTTTGACGACTTCCCGGTTTTGCGAGATAAAACTGGGATTGTGTTGGTGCGAGGGGTATTGAAAGAAGATCAGGAAGGGGTTGATGTCCTCCGGAAATGGGGGGTGGTCGAGGAGAAACTATCCCGACAATTTGAGGAGGCTGGGAAAAAAGGGGTGGGAATTAAATTGATCCCCCGGCGATTTTATGATCCAGCCATTACCCGTTACCTACGACATGAGTTAACGCATATTTCTGACATGTTAGATGAGGCCTTTGGTTATGATCCTGACACAAAGGTGGGGTTGAACCCCGGGGAAGAACATTTGATTTTAAATCGTTACCGTGTGCTGTGGAATCTTCATGTCGATAGCCGTATTGCCCGAACAGGAAAAGAGCCGATGTTTTCCAAGGAATATCGGTTTCGGGAGTTCCGTTCCTGGTATCGAAAGATTCTTCCCGGTCAGGTGGAATCCGTGTTTGAAGGGATCTGGCAGGCAGATTATCTCACTCATGCTGAATTAGTAGAGATGGCTTCGGATACGATACGAGTTATCGAGAGAGCTATTGAGGTTGAGGACAGTGAAGTTCCTGATGTGCCAACCAAGCCCATGCTTCTCCCAGGGTTTCCTTGCCCCCTTTGTCGATTCCCAACCTATACCTGGGTAGAAAACATGGATGAGACCCTAGAAGGTTTTGTTTTAGATTATATTCGCGAAAACCATCCAGGATGGGATGTGGAGTATGGGGCATGTGACAGATGTGTCGAGGTGTATAAGCTGCGGGCCTCTGGAGTGGTATAAATTCATAAAATGCCTTTCCTCTTGTCCAATTTGGTTTATAAGCTATTGAAAGTGGCATAATGGCGGAATCGTCAAGACAGCCTTCATCTAATCCGAGATTAGGTCGGAGAATGTTTCTTCGACAATCGGCAATTTCCATTGGCGCGACTGTCCATGAATTTGTGAAGCACAGAGATGCTCCTTCCCCGATAAAAAAGGAGCAACCTGTTCCTGAAAAAACGGGGTGGCTTCGTCCACCAGGGGCCGTGGAGGAGAACTTGTTTTTGGAGCGCTGTACCGGATGCGCTGATTGCGTCGAAGTCTGTCCTCACGACGCCATTCAAGTCTTATCGAGTAATGACACTCCAGTTATCTATCCTGGAGAATCCCCATGCAAATTATGTGATGACCTTCCTTGTATTGGGGCGTGTACTACGGAGGCCCTTTTACCTGTTGAGGATGGTTTTCAGGTTAATATGGGAGTAGCGAAAGTTTGGGCAAAAATGTGTACAGCAGGAACCGGCTGCAATGCGTGTGTTTCTAAATGTCCCACTGATGCTCTCTCGATGGATTTTGCCTCATATCATATTCGTGTAGATGATTCGGTATGTGTGGGTTGTGGAATATGCCAATATATCTGTGGAACAGTAAATGACCGTACAGCTATTCGAATTGTTCCCAGGTAATGGGTCGAGGGCATCGTTTGGATGGATGGCATGCTTTGGGAAAGAAAAATGCGAAAATGGAGTGTTTAGATTGGGGGTATGGGAAATGGATGGAGGGATAAAATGGGAGTCTTTTGTGGATTTTTTAAGTTAAGAGTAGGGGATTCGGGTTGATCAAAAATTCTGGAAATCTGTGGGGCTATGAGGGATATTGGAGTCTTGACTTCATAGGCCTGTTGTCCTATTATCTGATCCCTTTTTCATGAATTATAGTTGGTCCTGAGATGATCCTAATTGAAGTAAAAGCTTGTGATATGAAAATTTTTAAAAGTTAGGTGAAATATGACATCAGGCGTTAAAGAGGGGAAAAAAACAGGAAAAAACGGAATGACAGTTTCCGGAGGTGAAAAGGCCGTCAAGATATCTCCGAAGGATGCGCCAGCTGTTGATCGAGCACTTTGTCGGAGTAAGCTCTATCTTCTTGTGTCATGGGGTTATCTCTATCCAGAAGATGAGGAATTTTTGGATTATCTTCAAAGTGGAGAATTTGTTGAAGATGGGAAATTAGCCCTAGAAGGTTTGAAAAAAGAACTGCAAAGTATAGGTGGAGAAGAGGCGCAGGAGCGCCTTGTTGCATTGGTGGGCAATTTTAATGCGATTGAAGCTTGGATATCATCCGAAGGGGAAAACTGGAGCCTGCAAGATTTACGTGATGAGCATCGAAGGGTGTTTAGTAATGTCATTGCCTTGGATTGTCCGCCGTATGAAACGTTGTTTGGCAATGATCATGTGTTTGGCCAGTCATACGTAATGGGAGATATTTCTGGTTTTTATAGTGCCTTTGGCCTTCAGCTTTCTCCTGATATTCATGAGCGCCTTGATCATTTGAGTGTAGAGTTAGAATTTATGCATTATTTGGCCTATAAAGAATCATATGCCATTCTTCATGATGGAGCAGAAAAACTTAAAACAGTCATTGAAGCGGAGAAGAAATTCGTCAAAGAGCATATTGGTCGATGGGTTCCGTTGTTTTCGGGAATGTTAATTAGAAAAGCCGATTATGGTTTTTATAAAATACTTGCAGATTTCACCTCAAATTGGATGGCCTTCGATATTGCATTTTTAGGGGTAACTCCTCAGCCTTATTCAGAAACTGATTATCGCCCTGCAACATATAATAATCCCGAGGGTCAAAGCTTTGAATGTGGAGCTCAAGATAAAGGGAACGAACTTAGCCTCCTTATGAGTGAAGTTGGGGCTGATGCATTTTTAGATAAGGAAAGTGGAGCATCCGAGCAATCGGGTAATGGGTAATGATTTGGGAATTTTTGGAAAAGTCATTTTTAAGTTTTGTTTTGAGTGGTGATAGGTTTGAGGAGACAGTTAGTTAGCAGTCTTTTCGGTTTTAATCTTTTATCAAAGGAGGATGCGTCATTATGAGATTGGTGCAGACGCGTAACAAACGACTGGTGTTTGGCGTTCTTCTGTCTGTCTTGGTGGTCTGTGTAGGTTTGACCATGGGACAGATTCCGCTGGCCGTCTCGCAACCGGTAACAATTCCGGTTGGCAAAATTACTGGCCCAATCCCTATGGATGCGGCAAATCCTGTATGGGAATCAGTTCCTGGTATCGTTGCACCATTAAGTGGGCAGACGATAACGACCCCAATGCATCCGAACATCTCAGTGAAAACTGTGATGATCAAAATGGCAACAAATGGCGAGGAAATCGGAGTTTGGGCCAACTGGGGTGATCAAACATTAAATAATACTACCATTGGTCCCCAGGATTTCAGGGATCAAGTGGCGGTGCAATTCCCTGTGCAATCTGCAGGGGCTCCTCCATTCCAATGTATGGGACAGTCTGGTGGGACGGTCAACATATGGCGTTGGAATGCGGAGTGGCAAAAAGATCTTGGGGCTGGCGTAGCGGGCATGTGGGATGTTGACAATCAATATCCATCCATAGCCTGGGATTATTACTATGAAGAGCCAGCTGGTGGTGTGACCTATCCTGACCGAATTGGTCGGAGCCTAGGGCCGTTTAACCCAGGAATTTGGTCTGGCAACATTATGTCAGATCCTAACCTGCGGTTGGGATCAGTCGAAGATTTGAATGCAAATGGATTTAGCACGTTGACTACCCAAGCGTCACAAGACGTAGTGGGAAATGGACTATGGGAGCCGTATGGATCATTGAAGGGTGGCTGCTGCAGCGGTCCAACCTGGCGGGTGGTTATGAAGCGAAGCCTCAAAACCCAAGACCCCAATGATGTTCAATTCGCGGCAGGTGCCAGCTTCCCGGTAGCTTTTGCAGTCTGGGACGGTTCCAACGTAGAACGAAACGGAATGAAAGGGATTTCCACTTGGTTTACGGCTCAAATGCCAAACTAAGTTCCAGCCTTTTCTTGATCAGGTCCATTTTCATTTAGGACTCTGATTGGCTTTGAAGACCTCCGGTAATGGACTCCAGTAATGGGGAAAGTTACCGGAGGTTTTTTTTTTATAGGCACATACTCCTTATGAAATGATATAAAAATTTATGTGGCAGGGAGTGCCCAATTGTTGCATTGAAGAGAATGCGACGTGTATAAATTTAAAATAGGCCATTTTCGCGTTTCTTATTTTCCCCATTACCTGGGAGCCGCATTGTGAAAATTTCACTTTTATTCCCTCCAAGTTGGCATCCCTCACAGCCCTATTTGAGTGTGCCCTGCCTTTCAGCCTTTCTTGAAAAATCCGGTGTTCCTGTTCATCAGCAACGTGATTTAAATATTGAGTTACTTGATAGGGTCTTAACTAAGGGTTTTGGGTTGGATATTCATCCTCGGTTAGTTGATTTGGTGAAAAAGCTGGAAGAGTCGGTTTCGGGAGAAACCGGCTATGGGAGTAAGGAGCATTACGCTCGTGTGGTGGAATCCCTTGATCGTTTTCCTTATTTAATAGATGAAATCGAGCCAGTTAAAGCTTCCTTGCGGAGTGAAGATTTTTACGATCTTGAGCGGTACCGAGAATGCCTCTTTTTGATTGATCGGTGGTTGGAGGTTGTCTCTTCCCTATATTTTCCGACCAGGCTGACGGTAGTTGACAACCAATTTGCGTATTCTATCTATTCTTCACGCGAAATTCTTCAAGCTATCCATGATGAAAGCCAAAATCCTTATCTGGATCTTTACCGGAAATTCTTTCTTCCTGCCTTTGGTGAAGACCTTCCAAACTTTGTTGGGGTCTCTATTACCGCAACATCACAGATTATCCCTGGGTTAACCCTTTGTAAATTAATTAAGGAAGAGCATCCTGATGTGCATGTAACGGTCGGAGGAAGTATTTTTACGAGGCTGGTTGATAATCTCAGGCGATGTGATCGGCTATTCCAATTGACTGATGATTTCATTGTTTTTGAAGGGGAAACGGCCCTTTTGGAACTGATAAATCAGTTAGACGGAAAAAGAGATTTCAGTAAAGTGCCAAATCTCATTTGGCGGCAAGATGGAAAAATAATTGTGAATCAACCATTTTACTCGGAAAACCTCGCGGAGCATCCAGCACCGAATTATGATGGGTTTCCTTTAGGTGAATATTTAGCGCCACATACGGTGTTGCCAGTACAATTTTCTAGAGGGTGTTATTATAAGGATTGCGCTTTTTGTGCACTGACCTTAGATCATCAGAATTTTCGTCAAAAGGATCCGATGAAAGTTGTTGATGAATTGGAAGCCTTATCCAATAAATATGAAACACGGTATTTTTTCTTTACTGATGAATGCCTGGCACTTTCACCAACTAAACGGCTGTGTAAGGAACTCATTCATCGAGGGTTGGATTTACAGTGGACGGCCGAGTTGAGATTTGAGAAGAATTTATCTCGTGAGTTACTGGCCTCCATGCGTGAGGCAGGATGTCAGAAAATTGTCTTTGGATTGGAAACCTATAATGCCAGGCTGATGGATTTTATGGTGAAGGGGATTACACAAGGAAATGTTGATCGAATCTGTTCCGATTGTGTTGACCTTGGAATTGCGGTGCATTGCTACGTGATCGTGGGATTTCCGACTGAAACGGAAGAAGAGTCCTTGGAAACATTGAATTTTATTGTCAATAATACAAAGCTGCATTCTTCCTATGGATTTTCCTGTCAACCTTGTCTGTTTGATCTAGAAAAGGAAGCTCCCATTATGAGTGATCCAGGGGGATATGGGATTCAACGAATTATGCGGCCAGCTTCGGAAGACCTGAGCTTAGGGTTCTTTTATGAAGTGAAATCAGGCATGACTCCGGAGCAAGCTGAAAAAGTGTACCAATACGTGTATGAAAAGATCAGCGAAGTTGTGTGTGAATTGCCATTTAATTACTCCATGGCGGATGGGTTGCTATATATCACCCGCCATAACAAACAGGTTGATGTGGAACCCTCTAGGGTTTAGAAATTATCTGGGATGAAAATCTAGCCATCTCAATACACACATGCGCTTCAATTTCTAATGTACAAAAATATGATTTCTACTACTGGAAAGAGCCAAGAAAGAATAGACGGCCCAGGGCTTCTTTTTGAATGGGGTCTCAAGAGTTTGTTGTTTGCAGCCTTTTTTGAATTGGTGTTGTATCGGCTGGTTTCACGGTTGGGTATGCACCTTGGCAAGTTAGCCGAAAAATATGAAGCGGTCAGAATAGGATTTCGCACGCTCTCTTCCTTAGGGTTTGTACTATTGAATATGACTGCGATTTTGGTTTTTCTGATTTTAGGGATTTTGCTGGTTCAAAAAATACGGACAAAGCTTTGGGTGGGAGAGTGGGATAAGTTTGTTATTCCATTGGCGGCCTTATTGGTAACCTGTACGGTGGGCTATTTACTCTTTCCTCCGGTTATGGTCGGAACGATTGTCTATAATATTTTGGCGTTTGGATTGCTCGTTTTTCTTGTTTTGGAATACTGGGCTACTCACCGGGTATTGAGCCAACGGCTCATGGTGGGTACTTTTTTCCTTGGGATTAGCGGATGGTTGTATTATCAGACGATGTCAACGACTTATGGATGGCTCAATATTTTTGATGCCCCACCTCTGGTGCATGAAGGTAATAGGCTTGGGGAGGCATTAATGGTGCTTTCAAGCATTCTGGTGTTTTGGGCCTATGGGACCACGTCGATTATCACCAAAAATAAGCAACAGCGCCGGTGGGGATTAACCTTGGTTATTAGCGGGGGGAGTGCCTTCCTAGCCCTACTTTTCATGGATTTTTTCCTTTCTCTCTGGAACCCTGAAGTGGCGAAAGAAGTCAGAAAGGCTGGCGAGGGGATAGGCTGGATTTTTCAAATGGGAATGGGCTATACCTTTTATCTCCCCTTTGCATTTTATGTGTTGGGCTTTACCTGTTGGGCGTATACCGTGATTAAGTTGGTGTTGATCGGTCGGTTAGCAGGATATGGGCTGGGTCTCATGTTTATGGCTGGCTATGCGCTCCAATTATCCCATTTGACCTTGATGGTAGTGCTTGGGTTAATGTTGCTAAATATTGATAAAAAAGGAACTTTGGGAAGGCTTCGTAAGAAAGCCCAAGAAGGGGTAGTCTATCAACCAATTCGTCCCGTTTACGGGCAAACACAGTAGTTAGGACACACGCAATGGAAGAACAAAGTGCTGCAAGCCAAACGATGGAACCGCAGTCCGGCGAGACGACCACAGAAGAACGCCCATTAACGGTTGATGAGGAAATTGCTGAGATTGAAAAGTTGTTGAGCGAGGAGCCGGACGACTTTCAAGCACGGTGTCGATTGGGCGAACTCTATTTCAATAAAGGTCGGATGGATGAAGCCTTGGCAGAAGTAAAGAAGTCGATTGAGATGGCAGAAGGCATTCGGGTAGAAATGGATAGGTCTCTGGCTATGTACTATTCGAATCTTGGAACGATTTATGGAACGAAGGGGATGCTGGATGAGGCCACGGGTCAATTTAAACGAGCATTGGAATTAAACCCCTATGATGTACTTGCTCTTTTTAATGTCGGCCGACTCTATAATGACAAAAATGCATTTTTAGAGGCCAAGGAATATTTCGAACGTCTGATTGAAATTTCACCGGAAGATCCCATTGCCTGGTATAATTTGGCCGGAGTCTATGAAAAATTAGATGACCCTAATATCTCCGACTTTAATACCTTAGACATGGCAATGCAGGCTTATATGAAAGTACTCCAGTTTGATCCAAGTAATTTAGAATCGAGTTTTAAGCTTATGGAAATTGCCTTAAATCTCAAGAAATCCGACCTGGCAGTTAAAATAATGGAAGATGCCGTTGAAAATAATCCTGATGAACCATTGGCCTATTATAATCTAATTAACACCTATGAAAAGTGTAAGATGTTTGAGCAAGCGGAAGAGGCCAGAAATCGTCTCAAAGATCGGTTTAGCAAGCGTTCGAGAGAAATGGTAAAAAAGTGATACCCCAACAAGGAGAGGTACCATGTTCGGAAGCTTAGGATTTACAGAATTAATTCTCATCCTCATGATTGTGCTGATCATTTTTGGGGCGGGGAAATTGCCACAATTGGGCGAAGGGGTTGGAAAAGCGATTAAAGGTTTCAAAAAATCTGTCCATGAGGCAGAGGCGTATGACTTGGATCCCCAAACCCAGGCCGAAAACACGGCCTCAGCCAACCATGGCAATCCTCAAGAACAGATTTCACAGCCTATGCAGACTGTCCCGACTGAAACGGTTACCCCAATCCAAACGGAGACAGCCAAGCCTGCTCCACAAGAACAGGTTCCTGCGTCTTCTAAAGCCTAGTTTTGCTTAAACGGCAATGGGGCAAAAGTCTTTTTCGTAGTGGTCGTCGAACCAGATTGTTTTCGGAATAACCATAAAGGGTAAATTTTCTATGAGCATAGAGACCGCGTTGGAAATCGGGGTAATTGAAACCTTCGCCGGCAACGGAAAATCACGGAGCACAGGGGATGGCAAGCGTGCGGTGAAATCTGGAATTCCGTTGCCTAACCATGTCACCGTTGATCGAGATGGGCTGTTTTTCTACATTGCGGAATCTGGGTCTGACCGAATCAGGCGAGTGGACATGGAGACTGGTCTGTTGCATAACTTCGCGGGGACTGGTGAGACATGTTATAGCGGCGATTACGGACCATGTGGGGAAGCTGGGCTCTATCTTCCATTAGATGTCTTGTGTGATTCACAAAATCATATTTATGTATGTGATTCAGGTAGCAATCGAATTCGAAAAATTGACGCGGATTCGGGAATTATTACAACCATCGTTGGTACGGGGCAGTGGGGATTTAATGGTGATGGGCCAGCACTGGAATGCAATTTAACGTATCCGGCAGCCATAGCTATTGACGATCAGGATCATCTTTATATTGCAGATACGCAAGCCCATCGCATTCGGCATTATAATCCTCAGACAGGAATGATTACGACAATTGCTGGGTGTTGGACGGCAGAAGATGATGAGCGCGTGAGTCCTTTGACGGCCCAAAATCTTATTGTCCTTTCCGGCGATGCGATTGGGATTGATTTTAGCAATGATGAAGGTTTACTGAGGCCGCGGTGTTCAGATGGACTGGATTTATCGTTATATCTTGACGATGGCAAGTCTGCCTTAGAGTGCAAATTGTACGATGTGGTTGATATCGATGTGGACCGGCATGGGGATTTGTATCTCACGGATAAGGGAACAAACCGTATTCGAAAGCTAGATCGGAAAACTGGCACGATGTCCACCGTGGCTGGAATCTGCCGCTATGGGTTTGACGGTGATGGAAAATTAGCGGTGAAATCCATGCTTAATGTCCCTGAAGGCGCTGTGGTGGACTCAGAGGGAAATGTCTATATTTCCGACTCGATGAATCACCGGGTTCGTAGAGTTGATAGCCAGACCGGTGTGATTACTACCATAGCGGGAAATGGGGATAGTGGCTATGATGATAAGAATATGGGTGGATGCGGTGCTGCTCGCTTTGTGGCAAAAGAAGACGCTGGGATGCTGAAGCATGGTGATGGCCTCATTGCCATAGAGGCGATAGTGAACACTCCAGCGGGTTTAACCTTGGACTCACAGGGGTATTTGTATATTTGTGAACGAAATGAAAATAAAATCCGTCGATTGAAATTGCGATAACGAGGCTAAGTTGATTTTTCAATAGAAATTGCCTGTATTCGGTGGGGCCATTCTTACCCCAGTGAGATAAATAATTTGCTGCCTCACGTATTGGTTCTA
>BQIZ01000002.1 GCA_021604365.1 Nitrospirales bacterium | reverse complement strand
GTCAAGGAAGATCTCGAGGTCAAATATGGCTTACAAACCAAGGAACTGAAAGAGCAAAATCACACAATGACGGTTCTGCTAGAAGATATGAAATTGATCAAAAATGATCTTGAAGACAAGGAGCGTCGGCTACGCGTGTTTATTGATGCCTTCCCAAGTGGCATGTTAATTGTCGACCATCTCGGCAAGGTGGTCTTTGCCAACAAATTAATTGAAACCCTCTTTGGGTATTCACAACATGAATTAATCGGACAATCCATCGACACACTTGTTCCCAAAAGATTTCAGCAGGAACATGCCCGACATCGTATTGCATTTCTCGAAAACCCAAGTACCCGATCCATGGGGGCAGGACGGGATCTGTTTGCCCGGCGAAAAAACGGAAGTGAGTTTCCCGTAGAAATCGGCCTGAATCCCATCAACACGCCAGATGGCTTCATGGTGCTCAGTTCAGTTGTAGACATTTCCGCCAGAAAGCAACACGAAGCTGAGCTTAAACGCTTAAATCACCAACTGGCCAACCAAAACCAGGAACTGGAAGCCTATAGCTATGCCGTCTCCCACGATTTGCGGACACCCTTGAGAGCCATTCATAACTATGCGGATTTTCTGCTGGAAGATTTGTCTCCCAAGGTTTCGTCCGAACAAACAGCGTACTTGACAGGCATTACCACCGCCGTCTGTGAGGCGGAAGAACTGGTTTCCGACCTGCTGGAGCTTTCACGATTAAACGTCAAAGAATCCCCGCCTCAAGTTTGCCACGTTCGGGACATGATTCCCAAAATTCTTCGCTTGCTGAATTTCGATAAAGACGTGAATATTCACACACCGGATGAATGGCCAACGGTTCTTGGCCATGAACATCTTTTGAAACAGATTTTCCAGAACCTCCTGGCTAATGGAGTCAAATTCAACCACTCATCCCCAAAAGTTCTGAATATGAATTGGAGGGAGGAACACCCTGGCTTTATCACCTTCACAGTCAGTGACAATGGCATTGGGATCCCTAAACAATATCAGGACAAAATCTTTCAGGTCTTTGAACGACTTCACACGACGCGGGAATATGAGGGAACCGGCATCGGATTGGCTATTGTCAAAAAGGCCGTGAGCAGGCTTGGCGGAGAAATACACGTGGAATCCGAATTGGGCAAGGGCAGTATCTTTTCATTTACGGTACCGATTGGAGAGACTCACCATGATGCAAGAAACTCGAAATTTGACGATTCTAATGGCTGAAGATAACCCCCATGATGTCCTGGCCACCAAACGTGCCTGGGAACAGTTTGGCTTTGGGAATCATCTGCATATCGTATCGGATGGCGAAGAATGCCTGGAATACCTGTTTCATCAGGGAAAATACCAGGAAGCGAATATTTTCCCCGACCCCGACCTCATTCTTCTGGACCTCAAGCTCCCGAAACTGGATGGACATCAGGTTCTCAAAACCATTCGAACGAAAAATCAGTTTCGGTTTTTACCGGTCATCATTCTTACGAATTCAACCCTCGACACAGACCGAAACAAAGGCTATGAATACGGATGTACGGCGTTCCTCAAAAAACCGGTCGGGTATGCTAACTTTGCCAATCTCTTAAAATCCCTCCGGACATTCTGGAGTTGCGTGGAACCCTATCCCAAGCCATTAACAACCTAAACGAACGGGTAGCCCATGTCCCTAGTCCAGGATTCCGGATTATCAGCTCTCCTCATCGAAGACAATTCCCATGAACGAATCGCGATCCGCCGTTCCCTTAAGAAGGACCTTCACACCCTTCTGGAATGTGAAAGTGCGGAGGAAGCCATTCGCCATCTGGAACAATCTCCTTCGGAATTTGACGTCATCATTGCCGACTTCAAGCTCCCGGGCATGGATGGCCTCGCTTTGTTTCGCACCCTGCGTCAGATGAAATGCCTATCTCCGTTTATTCTCTTAACAGGCAATGGGTCCGAACAGGTTGCCATTGAAGCCTTCAAAGCCGGAGTGAATGACTATTTGGTCAAAGCCTCCCAAAGCGGCTATCTGGATTTATTGCCGGCGCTAGTGGCTGAAGTCATCCGGCATCATCGCTTGAAAATCAGAAATGAGTTACTGGAATTATCACTCAAAGAAGCCCATGATCGGTTTCACCAATTCATGGAGCACTATCAGGGGATTTTTTGGCTGACCGACTTTCAGGAACCAAAAAAATTATTGTATGTCAGCCCGACCTATGAAAAAATTTGGGACCGCCCGGCTCATCAGCTCGCTCGAAACCCGTTGGATTGGCTTGAAGCCCTTCATCCCAAGGACCGGGACCGTATCAAAAACGCCTATCTGCAGTTGAATATCACCGGAGGATATAACGAGATTTATCGAATCCTTAAAGCAGACGGGTCGACTCGCTGGATTCATGAACGCGGACTCATCAATCACTCTCCAGGGGGGCATCCGTATCGGATCACCCGGCTGGCTGAAGATATTACCGACCGCACCACGATGTTAGAAGCCCTTCAGGCCAGCGAAAAACGCTTTGCACAGTTCATGGCCCATCTTCCGGGTTTGGCCTACATGAAAGACGAACAGTATCGTTTCAGATATTTGAATCTGGAATTTGAGCAGGTGTTCAATATTCATCTCAAAAACTGGATAGGCAAAACTGTTCACGACGTCCTACCTCCCGATACGGCGGCAAGGCTCCAATACGATGATGACTGGGTGCTCTCACACGGTCAATCCCTCGAAATTCTCGAAGACATTCCACTCAAAGACGGCCTCCATCAGTATTTATCCTGCAAATTTCCTATTTGGCAACATGACCGTCCACCGATACTGGGCGGTGTTTCGATCGATGTCACAGCCCAATTCAAAGCAGAAATCCAACGGGATCACATTTTTTCCCTCTCTCTGGATCTCATGTGTATCATCGGCATTGACGGGTATCTCAAAAAAACCAATCCTGCCTTCGAAAAACTTCTTGGGTACACCCAAGAAGAACTGTTATCCCAACCATTGATCTTTTTCACCCATCCAGATGATCGGATATCCACCCAGGCAGTTTTCCATCAACTTGCTGAAGAAAAAGATGTGGTGGACTTCCAGAACCGCATCCGTGATATCCGTGGCAAATACCTCTGGCTGGAATGGCGTGCCACTCCCCAGCTTCAGGAAAAAGCCATCTATGCCGTCGGCCGGGATATCACCCAGCGGCATCAGGCGACCAAAGCGCTCCGTCGGTATGAACAAATTGTGTCAACCAGCTCGGACTTTCTCTGCTTTTTAGATGAGAAGAATTGCCTGCAAGCCGTTAATCATGGATTTTGTAAATATTTCAATCTTCCTGCCCGGGAAATTACCGGCCGTCACATTCGGGATTTTGTGGGAACGGATCTCTTTGAATCCCAGGTACACAGTCATTTAGATGACTGTCGAAAAGGACGGGTCGTCTGCTTTCAACAGCATTTGACCTTTCCTGAAAAAAACGTTCGCTTCATGGAGGTCAGACTGAATCCCTATGTAGAGTCGGACGGAACGATTTCAGGCGTGACGGCCATCTGGAGGGATCTCACCGAACAAAAACGCCTGGAACAGCATGTGAGACAGACACAAAAAATGGAATCCATGGGAACCCTGGCAGGAGGCATTGCTCACGACTTCAATAATATCCTGATGGCTATTCTCGGATGGGCAGAAATGGGTACGTTGAAATTTGAGCCAGAGGATTCGGCGTACAAATATTTTGAGCAAATCGGCATTGCGGGCAAACGAGGGCGTGAGTTAATTCAACAAATTCTGACCTTCAGCCGTCAAACGGAACACCATCCTCGCCCGGTCGATCTCGGTCCGGTTATCGAGGAATCCCTGGTCCTTCTCCGGGCAACCTTTCCCTCCAATATTGAACTGCATTTTGCCTCTCATCAACCCATGAACATGGTCTTTGCCGATCCCGTTCAAATTCAACGTATTATTATCAATCTTTGCTCAAATTCGGAACATGCCCTTCGCCCTAACGGTGGAATCCTTACGATTGATCTGACCACCACATACCTTGAATCGGGCAATTCTCGGTTTCCGCCCACCCTGGACCCCGGAAAGTATGTGCAATTGCTCATTTGCGATTCAGGGCCGGGGATTCCTGAGCAAATTCTCCCCAACATTTTCGACCCGTTCTTTACCACAAAACCCGTCGGAGAAGGAACCGGAATGGGATTGTCGGTGGTGCATGGCATCGTAAAAAATCTAAAAGGCCACATTTCCGTCAAATCGTCCCAAGGGTCCGGAACCATATTTTCCATTGCGATTCCAGAGTATCAAACCTCCACAAATTCAGTCCGTGATTTAGAGCTTACTCCCAGCTGTGCAGGAAACGGACATGTCTTATTCGTAGATGACGAAGTATCCATCACCCAAGTTTTGAAAGAATTCCTTACGCATATGGGCTATACGGTTACTGTTCAGGTGAGTCCATTGGAAGCACTGGAAGTGTTTCGAAAAAACCCTCAACAATTCGACTGTCTCATCACCGATCAAACCATGCCCGGCCTCAGTGGAGATCAGTTTGCTCGAGAAATTCTTAAAATACGCCCCGATACACCCATCATTCTCTGTACCGGTTTCAGCCATGCTATTGACAAGGAAACGGCTCTGAAGCAAGGAATAAGCGCATTCCTCGACAAACCAATTCTCGTGAACCAACTCAGTCAGACGCTAGCCAGGGTGTTGTCTCTCAACAAATCAAAGAAATCCTAAACTGTGTCTGAAAGATTGATGATGGGACCCTTCGGAAATTGCCTTGTACGAGGCGAAATCATTCTGATTTTTTTACTCATTAAGAAAGGAATGATTTTTAATCATTAGAGGAAGAGAGCAATGAAATGGAAACGGTCCAAGACATTTATCATATCTTAAGCCGAATATTCCTATTGTTTTCCGATCCAGTCGATTTACAAATCCCTCCCTTCCGTGGAAAGGATTGAAAATCGTTTTTTTTGAATTGACGCATGTGCTTTCCCACCCAAACTCGTTAACAGCGATGGACGAGATTATGAATGGGAGCCTTCATCTCAACACTGCTTCTTCGAACTATTCCAAAGGAATAGTTAAGAAATACCGCTCCCCGCATTCGGCTCTCATACCTTATTGCTTTCTTACAGAAATCCACATGACAATCCCGGTACCGGCCATCGACACTGCTCAATACCCGCAAAAATGTCCTGCAAAAGATTGCTCACGGATCACCATTTATGAATGATGAGTTATGAAAATCGGCTTACAGATTCGTCTTCTATCGCTTGGGTTGCTTCTCAGCACCGCTCTCCTTATTGGCATCGTCGTCTATTGGGGCTTTCATGCCTTGATTATGAACCAACAACGCGAAAGCCTGGAAAGCTTCGTCGCCCTTGAAACAGAACGACTGAAAACGGCCTTTTCCGAAATACAGCACGACATCCAATTTATAGCCGAAATTCCCGCAATCTCGAAAATCATCCACGCCCATCATGCAGGAAAGTTCTCCATTGAAAGAGAAGAAAAATCCAATCTCGGCCTATTATTCAAAGAACTCTTAAAAACCAAACCCCATTACGACCAAATCCGCCTCATCGAAGCAGCCAACCAGGGGAAGGAACTTGTCCGTGTGGAAAGAAACCTAGGCGAGGTTCTCATTGTCAAAGAATCGGACCTGCAACAGAAAAGCACTCGTGACTATTTTGCCGAAATCCTCCATTCCGATCCCGGCCATGTATATTTTTCTAAAATAAACTTAAATCGTGAACATGGCACTATCGAAATACCATACAAACCGACCATCCGTGTGGCCTTACCCATCTATCAGGCAACAAACCAGTTATTTGGCCTTGTTATCATCAACATGAATTTCAAAACATTCATTGATGACCTGTTTCATATCCAACCAGGGCGCTACACCTATTTTCTCACGAATCCGGATGGAGATTTTCTCATTCACCCTGAATCTTCGAAGACATTTGGTTTCGAGTTTGGAAAACCCAATGCGGCCCAAGCGGAATTTCCCGACCTCATTCCTTTGTTTATTTCTTCCGGTCAAGAGTTCGTCACAGAGTGGAAAGACCTTTCATTTTCCAACCCTGTCCTGATTCATTTTCGAAAAATCGGAATATTTCCTGACGACCCAAAACGGTTTCTGATGTTTGGCGTAACGGCCTCTTTTGGTGATATCCAAACCGGCACCAACATTATTCTCCTTAAAGTATTCGCCATAACCTTGGTTCTGATCCTCATCGGTTTAGCCCTGACATTTTCCCTCACTACACGCTTGACAAGACCTCTAGAATGGCTGACGGACTCGACCAAACGCTTCGCGAAGGGACTCGCCATCTCTTCCAGGCCGCCTCATGAGAAAAATGAAATCGGCATATTATCTCAAGCCTTTGATCACATGGTCGCCTCCATTAACCAAAAAGAGAATCAAGTTGCTTCCATGAATCGGCAGCTTCTCAAAGCCAATACAGATCTTGCGCACTTTGTTTATCTGGCATCCCACAATCTTCGTGAGCCGGCGAGAAGGATGATCATGCTAGCCGATTTAATCTGCCATGAAGGCAAGGAGGGGGTACCACCCGCATGCCAGGATCTACTCATCCAATTACAATCCACGTCGGTTAATCTTCTGGATCAGATTACCGATTTCAGGGTATTTACCAATCTCAGCCAGGGAAAAATCCTTCGCACAAACGTCAATATGGAAGATCTTATCCGATCCTTAACGGACGAATATACCTATGCATTCCAGGCCAAAGAAGCAGTCATTACTTTTTCGCCATCACCCTCTTTGCATGTCTATGAAAGTCTGGTGAAAGTTTTTTATAAAAATCTACTTGATCACACCTTGAAACATGTCCGCTCCAATGACATTATGGTGTCATTTACCGCAGAGCGATCAACAGACGGATGGATATTGGGCATAATGGTTACCAGACTCTCTATGGATCAGAAAAATTTAGCCAGCATCTTTGCACCGCTTACTCAAGCAACATCGCCTCACGCAGAATCAGGGCTCGACTTGGCCATCTGCAAACGAATCATTGAACGACATCGTGGAACGCTCTGGACGGAAATCAAAGAAAATGTGGTTCACATCCGCTTTACTTTTGGAAAGGAAGGTTAATCCGATGGACACCATGATTGCCACAAATGATCCAATTATCATGGTTGATGATAGTGAAACCGACCAACTCATTGCGAAACGGTGTTATCAAAAATCTATATTACAAAATCCATTTTTGACATTTTTCGACGGACCAACCTTCCTCTCACACATGGATTCCGTGTTACATAAAGAGGCCCCGATACCTGCACTCGTCTTGTTGGATCTCAACATGCCCATCATGAATGGATTTGAGGTACTGACATCCATTCGACAGCATCAAGTGTTCACGCACGTGCCCATCCTGTTGATGTTCTCCAACTCGGATAATCCCAAAGACACGGAGCGTTCCATAGCCTTGGGAGCAAACGGATTTCAAGTCAAACCCACTCACGTGGCAGACTTCGTCGCTTTTTTTAATTCATTAAAGGGGTAATTAAATTTCGACTCTCTCCCTCCGCGATTAGTTCAAGCTCAATCATCCAGAAATCTGCCGAAATGATGCTCATCGGCATGGAATTAGACCACCTAAAATACTTTTGTCTGCCTGGTGGCATTCAAATATCCGAGAAGGATATCCCGCCTTGCCACCACTCCCAGAAGCTTTCCATCCTCATCAACCACCGGCATTCGAATCAAATGCTTCCCTTCCAGCCGATCAATAATATCCATAGCCGGGGTTTCCCGCTTCACCGTCATCGGCGCAGGAGTCATCAAGTCGCTCGCCGGAACTCCTAACAAAGAACGCTCCTCTTTAATGGCATGGAGAAGATCGAACTCACTGACAATCCCAACCAAATGCTGGTCGTGGTCAACGATTGGCACGCTCCCAAAACCCTCCTCGGTCATCGTCTGCGCCAAGGCTTCTGCCGAATCTTCAGGATGATAGGCATACACGGCATCTTGCATAAATTGCTCGGCAATAAGACCTTTAAAGTCCCTGGCTCCAACAATGTAATCAACGCGTCGCATAATCCATCCCTCCTTGTTCAGGGAACTAGGGTGAGCTCATGTGTTGTAAGACCACAGGGCACGATCAGATCCTTCAATCCAAAGTCACCCTCCACATTCCCAACGCTATAAGGCTGAAAATAAGACCTTCAATCACCCCTTCCCCCCAAACTGTCAATCGGGGGCTGAATAACCACACTTTAATCATCACCCACCCCTGCAACTCTTTTCGCATTGCCACACCCCCTTCCCGTCCTCAACGCAACTCCCTTTCAGGATTTCATGTTCATCCTTAAATATTTGCTGTTGGTTTCATCACAAAAACAAGAAGGCCTTCCGGGCATATACATCCCCGGAAGGCCTTCCTGTGGATCAATTCAGATAGGGTCAATAAATAACAATTTACCCCATAACAACCTCGATTTTTTAGATTGTTTCTACCATGCTCTTTTTTTACAGAAAAGTAAAGCGCCCCACATTAAGGAAACGTGCCTTCAAACGTGAGGGAAAGTGTTGTGAAATAAAAAGATCACGAGTGGAACCACTGGAAAAACCCAGGGCGTGTTGTTCCCCATTCCCGTTAAAATGGCGGAAAACCCTGATTTACCTTGTCCACTAGAATATCCCTCACCGAGGCAAATACGGTAAGATTTGTACGGGTGTCCTCACGCAAATAAATATGAAACTTCGTCGTCCACAAGACACCATAGCGAGCTGCTGTTGGCTCGCCCGTATGGCCGATAAAGTGCGGGCTTCCCAGAAGGGGGATTTGCCGCTTCTCTATCGCGTGTCTTTGGGCAGTCCGATTGGCATTGACGGCTATTTCCTTCGGCATTTTGGGCTGTCTTTTCGGCAATTTCGAAGTGCCGTCATAAACACTCGTATTGATAATGATCTGGAACAGTGGTTTCTCGCGCAGCCGGGAGTGAATTCCTCAGCAATTTCGAGCTGGAATGACTTTGCTCCCAGGCTAGGCACCCCAGGTTACCCTGTCTCCTTTGTGCGACATCTCATAAAATGGTTCATCTATCCCAAATCCATCAAGCAACCAATGAACAGTCTTTTTGAAATGATTGAACAGGATGAAGCCCCTTAAGTCGCTTGTGACTCCCACCACCCCGATGGCATTGAATGGTCTTCCTGTTTTTTAACATACCACTTTTTGATATTCAGACTTCTCAAATATCCTCACTTCCATGGCGTGATCATAATTGATGCCCTGGACTGAGCTATCATCCGTACCTTTTCATACGATTTGTCTATAGATTTCCCTTTGCGCAAAAAGTTATAGACTAGAGTGAGAGAAACATGAATTTATAAAGAGATGCCCATAACACCGGATTCTTTCACCTCACACTGTCATCTATGAGGAAAATCATTTGGGACTTATTGACTATCAAGGAATTTTAGAAGAAATTCATCAGGAAGTCCTTCAGGTGTTACCTTCAGGGATTGTCGCCACATACATTCCCCAATTGGCATCCGTTTCTCCTCACAAATTCGGCATGGCCGTCCAGACCGTTGGTGGAGAAGGGTTCCAGGTGGGGCAGGCATTAGAGCCCTTCTCGATTCAAAGCATTTCAAAGGTGTATACCCTGACCCTCGGATTTCCGTTTGAAGGGGACAAAGTTTGGACCCGAGTCGGACTCGAACCATCCGGATCGACCTTTAACTCTCTCGTCCAGCTCGAGTATGAACATGGCATACCCAGAAATCCCTTTATCAATGCGGGAGCCCTGGTCATCTCCGATATCCTCCTATCTCATTTACAGGATGCCAAATCTTCTTTTCTCGATTATGTTCGGCAACGGGCCAATAATGCCGCCATTCAAGGTGATACTCAGGTAGCCCGCTCCGAACGACAAAGCGGCTTTCGGAATGCGGCCATGGCCAATTTCCTCAAAAGTTTCTCCAACCTCACGAATGAAGTTGAAGAGGTGTTGGAGTTTTATTACTTTCACTGCGCACTGTCCATGAACTGTGTGGACCTGGCAAAAGGATTTCTCTTTCTCGCCAACAAAGGTCACTGTCCATGGACCAATCAACAGGTCCTCACTCCGAGTCAGACAAAGAGAGTAAACGCCCTTATGCTGACCTGCGGGACCTATGATGCTGCCGGAGACTTCGCCTTCAATGTGGGATTGCCGGGGAAAAGTGGGGTGGGTGGCGGGATTGTCGCTGTCATCCCAAACCGGCTCACTGTGGCCGTGTGGTCTCCCGGATTAAACGAAAAGGGCAATTCATTGGCGGGACAATATGCACTCGAATTATTCACCACCAAAACCGGCGTGTCTATTTTCTGATTCATGATGATGGCTGTTTGTACAGCCAGATGAAGGCTCTTTCTTCCCCTCGCCTGGATTCTCACGTTCACTCTTAACCGGGAAAAAATGACCATGAAAATGTTTACCTGCCATTGCGGCAATACCCTGTTCTTTGAAAATACCCGCTGCCTATCCTGCAATTCGGAAGTGGGATGGTGCCCGGTTTGCCATCGGATGTCGGGGCTACTCGTGAGTCCTGACGGCGTCTATCGATGTGGCTACACGGCATGTCATGCCCCCCTACTGAAATGTCATAATTATGTTGTCGAACAGGTCTGTAATCGATGCCTTGAAGCAAGCCCCAATGACCAACTCGTCACGCAGCTCTGTGACTACTGCCGCTATAACGACACGATTCCCGATCTTACTGTGGAGGGAAATCGAGAGCGTTGGTATCGCCTGGAAACCGGCAAACGACGCCTACTTTACACCTTGGACGTGTTGGGTCTTCCCTATGGGAAAGCAGAAGACGGCATTCAACCCGCCTTATCCTTTGACTTCAAAGCCGATGTCAGCCTCTCCGGGAATCATTGGCATACCATGGGAGACCATGAACAGGTGTTGACGGGACATCACAACGGGAAAATCACCATCAATCTGCGTGAGGCCGAAGATGTTGAGCGGGAAAAATTACGGGTCTCATTTGGAGAAGCCCACCGGACCATCATTGGTCACTTCCGACATGAGATTGCCCACTATTATTGGGAAATGTTGATACAGGACAAGCAGGAAGAGTCTTTCAACCGGATCTTCGGCAATTATCAACAGCCAACCTATGCGCAAGCCCTGGAACGGCACTATCGGGAAGGCCCGCCTTCTGACTGGCAAGCCCGCTTCATCAGTGTCTATGCCACCATGCACCCATGGGAGGATTTTGCGGAAACATTTGCCAAATATCTGGCCATCGTGAGTGTGCTCGATACCGCGAGGCAGACCGGTATCGGAGAGGGAATCGATCCCACGAGGAACGCGTTCGCAGACATGATTCGATCCTACCAACGCCTGGGGCTGGGGCTCAACGAAATGAATCGAGCCATGGGCTTACTGGATCTGATGCCGGAAGTGCTGGTTCCTCCCGTTATTGAAAAATTACAGTATATTCATCAGATTATTCTTGAGGCGCGATCGGGAATGTCCATTCGGCCAGCGACTCGTCTTTCAACGTAGCTCCCGCTGGCCTCTTTGCTGTTGAAAGGACGCAGGCTCGCAACCAGGATCAATCCACGTAGGACTGATGGGTTGTGCTCTGACACACGTAACCCGATAACAAAGGGTTCCACATGGGAATGCAGAAAGGAAAATGTCAAACGACCCTGGAATGCACTTCAGGAGCGGTTGTGCCACCAACGAACTGAAGGTCGCACGGCTATGGGGTCCGGGCCACCACCTGACGAATGCCGTCGACGAGTTGGCTGGCAATGCCATTTTTGGTCAAATACAGGATAGCTCCTGCTTCCCTCATGAGTCCTTGTACGTGTTTATCTTCCTGGACAGACAGGCCGATAATAGGCATCGAGGGGAATTCCCGCATAATGTATCGGGTCGCCTCAATGCCATTCATCTTGGGCATATTTACGTCCATCACAATAATATCCGGGTGAAGCGTTCGTGTGTTTTCAATCGCTTCCAGACCATTTTCTGCCTCTCCCACAACAAGAAAATCCGGTTGAACCTCCAATAATCCCCGCATGCCTTGCCTCACAAGGGCATGATCGTCGACAAGGAGAATTCGGATGCCCTTATCCCGTGTCGTGGTGGGAGACTGAGATTTCATGAAGGTCAAGGGACCCGACCGGCTATCAGAAAGTTCTGATGGAGTGAGAGAATCAAAAGGAACACAAAGTGTGATGCAGGTCCCCTCTTCCGGTTTTGACTCGATCTGAATCCCCCCCCCCAGGGCTTCGACACGCTCGCGGATACTGAAGAGTCCGAATTTTCCGGGCCTGGCAAAATCATGCGATTCGGTTGAGAGGTGAAACCCTCTTCCGGCATCCTTCACCTTCACTTGCAGTTCGTGAGGAGCTGTCTTCTTGAGTGAGATCGTGGCGTGTTTGGTGTCGGCATGCTTCAGGATATTAAAGAGAAGTTCCCGTACAGCTTGAAACACAAATATGGCATGATCTTCCGGGAGTGAAATATCTTTATCTTCCTCCTGGACATCCACATGAAGATCATGTCGGACAAATTGCCCTCCAAGCCAGAACAGGGCAGGCACAAGTCCCAATTCATACAAAATACTGGGACTGAGCTCCGCAATGAGGGTCCGGGTGTACTCAAGGGAATCCGTCAGAATTTTATCGATGTCCTCGATGTTCGTTTTCAATTCCGGAGTCCACCCTGCCCGATTCAGTTGGGCAAGTTTCATGCGGCACACCACTATTAATTGGGCAAGATAATCGTGAAGTTCATTAGCCAGGCGTCGACGTTCACGTTGTTCTGTCACGACAAGCTCCGACGTCATCTCCCGGAGATGTTGTTGATAAACCAACAAGTCACGCGTGCGATCCACAATACGTTGTTCAAGGGTATCGTTTAGATGTTTCAAAGCCTGTTCGGCCTCTTTTTGCTCGGTAATATCCACCATCGTAATGATGGCCCCGATCGTATTCTCGTCTTCATCCTGCAGGGGTCGGCCACTGAGGAGCAACGGCACGGTCCTGTTGGCCACTTGCAACGCCACTTCCAACCCATGGAGCGTCCTTCCTCCAATCACGTCCTCGACCACATTCCTCTCTTCATTCCATGGCTCACTTCCACAGGCAGGCATGCCGGTGATAGGAGACTGAAATTTGAATTTTTCATGAAACCAGGTATGAAGTGTGGATTGCTGGACAAGTCTGTCGGTCGCACGACTACTGCGAATAATTCGGCCGGACGGTTCACACACGACCACCGCTTCCCCTGTTTGCTCCAAAATCATTCTGGAGAATTTTTCTTCCGCCAACGCCCGGTCGTATTTCTTCTGTTCCGTCAGGTCGGTCAAAATCGCACAATGCAAATACTGGTTATCAATCTTGATGGAGATAAGGCCGACAAAAACGGCAAGATCATGTCGATCTTTGGGCACCAAGCGAATAGTCCCCGTTCCCCCGGCTGAGTGGGAATGGGAAGAAGACAGAGTTCTAAAAAACTCCCGATCTTCTTCAACAATAAATGAGTCGAGAGTATAGCCGAACAGCTCCTGATGGGAGTAATTGACCATTCCGGCAAATGTGGCATTCGCATAAAAAATAATCCCGCTATCATCAAAAATCACCGCCCCTTGAATCATATTATCGATGATGAGTCGATACGGATAATCGGCGCTCTTGAGCGTAAAGACTTGGTCTCCCTCGCCCGTTTCGACGATGAGGGCATCCACCCCTCCTTCCCGGATTGCCTGGAGCGTGTCCTCCGCTTCCCTCAACCGTTGCTGTAACATTTCCTCCTGACTTTGAGGAGCATATTTGACGAGAGACGGTTTATGTTTGGAAGCCATGGAAATAGTCCGGTTAACCTTAAGAAGTCAGAGGAGGAGACGGGGTCAATCCCAAAGAATGCAACACACGGTCCTTTTTTGAAAGATCCCCGATGATCCGGCAACTGGGAAGAGGGAATTCTTTGATGAGGGTCGGCGCGGCAAAAATATGGTTGGCCCGGGCGGAAGAAGGATTGCGATACAAGTCGATAATTTGTAGGTCAGGATTCAGGTCTTCAAGATAGTCCCGGCAAATGGATTTGATATTGGCCATGGCACGGAGCGACAGGCTGGTCGCGCCGGTTACATAGAGCCGAAGACGAATTCCGGCATCTGCCCCGGCAGGAACGACTTTCCTGGTGGTTGATGGCCTGCGAGGGCTCATGACGGTGGCTCCATTGCACTTGACATAATCACCCCACCCGATTCGTCGCTCAGATCGAGCCCCACTAAGACCTTTTCTGCATTCGATAAATCTCCAATGATTTTTTTTAAGGGGGGCGGTAATTTTTTAACGAGCGTGGGAATAGCCAAAATCTGGTCAAGCCTGGCCCTCTTGGGCTCCCGGAGAAGATCCACAATTTCCACCGTATACTTCGAGGACAGATGGGTATCACACAATTGTTGCAAATTACTCATGGCAAGACGAGATTTAGGAGAATGTCCTGCCACATAGAGTGTTAAGTGGTAAGGAGAATCCTTTGCAGCATGCCTCTTGGATTTCGATGAGGTCTTAGAGGCTTTTTCCATAATAGCGAGGCCTTTCTCGGTCACCGATCATTCGTGTCACCAGCCAACGATCTTTCCCGGCTTTGATCAATCTTTCTTTGAGTGCCGCCCCCCCTTCATGCTTGAATGTCTTGGTTGGACCAATCAAGTCCAGAGTCCTAACGGTGACCGCCAGACACCTCTTTTAGATGCCAGCCACGATGATTCATCGTATATCCACGCACCTGATGCGAATGCGCCATACCCCGGGATTTCAAAATATAGAGTTGCCGCTGATGTTCACCATCATATTCCCGGTTTGACAGAAGAATCCAGGTGTCGGCCAGAGAGGACACTCCGACCTCCGTATCCTGAGAAGATTCCCCAGGCGTGGTAAGGGCTGTACATATGAGGGTGATTTGGCGGGATCTCAGAAAATCCACCATCCGTAAAAATAACGACTTGATCTCGCGAGGTGAACCAATGGATAAAAAATCATTAATCGGATCCATGATCACCAACTGCGGGGCATAGGTGTGCACCGCATTGTAGAAATTCACGAGATGGGATTCCAAACCGAAGAGCGTTGGACGGGACGCCTGAATCTGCAACAAGCCTTTTTTCACCCATTTATCCAATGAAAGTCCGATCGATTTCATGTTCCGGATAATTTGAGGACTGGATTCTTCAAATGCAAAATATATGGCCGGTTCTCCCCGTCGACAAGCGGCATCCGCAAAATGCGAGACCAGACTGGATTTCCCTGTCCCGACCCCCCCTGTCACCAGAATCGTTGAACCCCGATACACGCCCTTTATCCCGAACATCTCATCCAATTGTGGAAGGCCGGTTGAGATGATATCTTTTGAAATTTTGTGTTCAAGGACTAGGGAAGTGATGGGCAGGACGGACAGCCCATGTTGTTCAATAAGAAAGGGGAATTCATTGGTGCCATGCATACTTCCCCGGTATTTGACCACACGCAACCGGCGGGTGGACATCTGTTCGTTCACTCGATGATCCAGCAGAATGACGCAATCGGACACATATTCCTCGAGTCCCTGACGGGTTAAGGACCCCTCCCCCCGTTCACCGGTGACAATGGAGGTCATGTTCCTGTTTTTCAGCCATTGAAACAGACGCCGTAGCTCCGACCGGATGATCCCCTGATTGGATAACCCGCCGAACAGGACTTCGATGGTGTCCAACACAATCCGTTTGGCGCCGATCGTGTCGATAGCATCACCCAGCCGCACAAATAGGCCTTCGAGATCGTATTCTCCATTCTCTTCAAATTCGGTGGCCTCAATAGGAATCGTGTCCAAAATTAATTTGTTATCCTTAATTAAGTCATCCAGATCAAACCCCAGGGACCGGACATTTTGGGTCAATTCCTCGGCCGTTTCCTCAAATGCCAGCATGACACCGGGCTCTCCGCTTTCCAAAATTCCGCGGACAAGGAACTCCATGCCCAATAGTGTTTTTCCACAGCCAGGGCTTCCGCAGACCAACGTGGTTCGTCCTCGGGGAAGCCCACCGCCCGTGATTTCATCCAGGCCTTGAATGCCGGTTGGCGCTTTGGGAAATTCTGAATGAACCGGGTTACCTGATGATTTTTTCCTGGGCATGATTTACAATTTCCTGAAATAGTAAAAATGACGGAAAAAATGTAACATAATTCCTTTAAAAAATAATACAGATTGGTGACAAACTTTAAGATTCCAACAACAACGGATGGTGGGTGATTTCCCTGAAAACATGAAGGTGTTACCACATCTCACTTCCCTTTGAGCGTGAGGCAGTTACTTTCATGCGTCACGTAAGAAGTTTGGAAAACACCGTAACATGTGGTTTGGACAGAGAAGAATGGACGGAATCGACCGAAGCCCGGCTCATTTGTCGAATATTCCGATAAATTCTTCCCCATTCCGTCTATACCGTCCGTCTCAGTTCAGAGAACCTTTGCCCTTCATCCCCTAGTGGTTTGGGACATGCAGACTCGTTCAGCTTCTCAGCCGCCCAGCCGTTGCCAATCCATCCTCCTGCTTTTTCTCGCGATATGGTTTGTAGGTCCTCCACTTTCCACTCATCCGGAACTCCTCCAAGGCGTCCCTGCCGGTCCACCGTCGTCAGAGACCTGCACCGCCCACGCACCGGTTACAAACGATTGTGTGGAAGCCGGCCTTCGGAAGAGGCGTGAATGGCTCAGGGCGGAACCCGCCTTCCAGGTCAATTCCCCCGCTACTCATCTCAAATTAGCGGAAATACTCAACCAGCAGGGAGATCCGAACGGCGCCATTGAGGAATATCGGGCCGCGATTCAACTCGACCCCGATCTCGCCGGTGCGTTTCAGGGTATGGGAGCCGTCTACCTTGATCAACACGAATGGAAGAAAGCAGAAGAAGTGCTTGAAAGAGCCGCGCAGTTAGATAGCGGGAATAGCCGGACCGAATACTGGCTGGGTCGGTCACTTCTGGCTCAACAAAAATTTCACGAGGCTCAGGATGCTCTGGGGAGGGCGACGAGGCTGAAACCCGATGATGCTGATGCTTTTTCTGATTTAGGTCTGACGTACATGGCCCAAGGGCAATCCCAGAATGCCATTAAGGCACTCCGGCAAGCCATTCGTCTACGACCGGACTTTTCAGAGGCCCATTCCCGCCTGGAGTTGGCTGAGGCCTCTACACCCAATGAGGATCGACTCGTCCAGGAAACAAATAAAATTTTGCACCTACTCTTCAGAAGAGAATAGAGGTGTCATGCGTCCCCGAGTTCACCTCTATATCAGGTAAATGAACAACACCCTTTTTCTTCCTTTCCACCAAGGCTAAAACCTCCACGAAATACCCACCCCCGTCAGGAAATCATCGCTTCCATGAGTCAGGCCGCCTCCCACGCGTGCATCCAGTTGAAGATTGTATGTCAGATGATAGAGCACCCCCGTTTGAAGAAAATTTGCGCTCCCACTCGCCACATCTCTGGGATATAATCCGAAATACTCCACAAATCCGGTTAATTGATCCCGAATGGCTGCGCTAAATCCCAGGGACGAAGAGACCCGCACAAAGCGCGTGCCCTGAGAAGTAGGACTACCGACATTCACCGTCCCGAATAACCCCACCCGTTCATTCAACGCATACGTCAAAATCGTCCGGAATAGGGGGTCGACCCGATCCGAGGAAAAATCCTTATCACCCGTGGGAATCGACAGTCGGCCGACGAAACTCAATCGTGGCCTAAACCCCTGTTGCTGAAGGACCTGAACTTTAAATCCCAGGGCAAGATCATTAAACCCATTCACATCCTGGCCATTGTCAATGTACGTCAGGGTTGGCCATTCCACGCGAAGCTCCACAATCTCGGTCAATCCAATACGGACAAGGGTTTCAGGGAAGTTATGAGTTTTGACATCGGGAGATGCCTTTTCAAAAGAAAAGGTATATCCGGTTTCAATTTGAATGCGTCCCTCGGGGATGGTGGCAGGACTCAGGCTGAATGTCGGCCGATCCGTCGCGATCGGTCCCGAAAAAGAGCCGGCCTGCCCCATAATCCAGGGACGGAAGGGAGTCGGCTCGCCTCCATTTTCCTGCCCATAACACCAGGACTGTCCAAGCAGGATCACACACAGTGACCATCCTAAGGCTCCAGGGAGCGATCGTACAATTCTTGTAATGGTTAAAACACAGGAGATACGCATAGAATCTGGAGTTCTGTTAAAAAAAACTCAAAAACGTACCAATGATGACCTGGATTGCCTGTCGTTCAGGGAGAGATGAGATGGGGGCACCTTTTACGCCAGGTAGTAATCGCAAGCACACCTATGAGATCACACGATGATGTGATCCAAGGATTGATCCTGCTATGACTGTGAGATTTTGTCTCAATGAAGCCCGTCTAAAACGATTCTCGGAAGCCAATACACACAAGGCTTAGCCAGTTTGATTCACGACATCCCGAATGGCATCGACCAGTGTGTTGGCAACACTGCTTTTGGTCACATACATGGCCGCCCCGGCTTCGAGCAGCATTCTTTCGATCTCCTTGTCCTCATGAACGGACAATCCTATGACCCTGATTGAAGGGTGTTCTTTGGTAAGCAATTTTGTCGCATCAATGCCGTTGATCTTCGGCATGTTGACATCCATGACCACCACATCAGGAAAAACCACGTTCGTCACTTCCAGAGCTTCTTCTCCATTTTTTGCTTCACCAACGATCATAAAATCATCATGGTGTTCCAATAACGTCCGGATTCCTTGACGAATCATGGCATGATCATCAACCAGAAGTATTCGGAGGACTTTCTTTTTTGAAGGTCGTGGCAACAATTGATTCGGCGGCTTGAGAGATTCCGCCAATGCGGAATTCGCCGACACCGGTGCAGAGGTCGCTTGGAAGGGAACGACGAGTTTGGCCTGAGTTCCCTGCCCTGGGGCGGATTCGATGAAAAGGAAACCACCCAACGCCTCCGCCCGTTCTCGAATACTAAACAAGCCGAATTTCCCCGGATTCGTATAATCCGTGGATTCCAAGGTCGGCTGAAATCCATGGCCCCCATCCTGAACCAGAACTTCCAGGTCCTGTTCGGAATGACCATCAAGAGAAACGGTCGCATTGGTGACACCGGCATGCTTGATAACATTGAAGAGCAATTCGCGAACAGCCTGAAACACAAAAATAGCATGATCTTCAGGAAGGCGGACGGACTGATCACTTGCCTGCACCTGCACATGTAGGCCATGTCGCTCCATCTGCTGCCCCAACCATTTCAGAGCGGGAACCAGACCCAGTTCATACAATATGGTGGGACTGAGCTCGGCAATCAAAGTGCGTGTGTAGGAAAGCGAATCGGACAGGATATTATCTATTTCTTCCAGATTCGTCTTTAATGCAGGAAGGCTCCAATCATTCCTGGCCTGAGTCAGTTTCATCCGACACACCACAAGCAATTGCGCCAGATAGTCATGCAGTTCAGTGGCCAAACGACGGCGCTCCCGTTGTTCCGTGACAACCAACTCAGAGGCCATCCCTCGCAAATTTTCCTGATATCCCACCAGATCGCGAGTCCGATCCATCACCCGCCGTTCCAGGGTCTCGTTCAACTCTTGCAGTTCCTGCTCTGCCCGTTTTCTTGCCGTAATATCGGTCGCGATTCCACAAACGGCATAAGGAGTGCCATCGGCATTGTATAAGGGGAATTTCGTTGACAGATAGGTGCCTACTCCATCCGGGGATTGTATCTGTTCCTCAAATTCCTGCGGTATTCGACTGCCGAGAACCTGCTGATCATGCGCGACGAGTTGACTGGCAAACGCCGGACTCATGAGGTCCCAATCTGTTTGTCCAATTATTATTTCACGCGATTTTTGGAAAATCGATTCAAACCGTTTATTAACCAGTTGGTATTTTCCCTCTAAATCTTTCACAAATTTCACAGTAGGCGAATTCTCCCAAATGGCATGGAGACGGCTTTCACTCGTTTGAAGGGCTTCTCCAATGCGTTTTTGTTCGGAAACATCACGTTCAATCAAGGAGTGTCCGCTCAGGACTCCATTCACGTCTACGATTGGAGAAATCGATAACGACACAGGAAACACCACGCCATTTTTTTTCCTCCGGAGCACTTCATGAGTCATGTTGCCCTTTTGTTTCAGAATAAAATCCAACTGGGAAGAAGCGGACTGGCGGGCGTCCGAGACATGGAGACAGGAAAAAGACGAACCAAACATTTCAGAAGCGGTATAGCCATACATCTTTTCGGCCCCATTATTCCAACTCATAATGATGCCGTCCGTATTGATACTATAAATGGCATCCTGAGATGATTCGACTATTGACGCCAACCGTTTCAGATTTTCTGCTGTATGTTTTCGCTGTCCTATTTCATTCTGGGCGGATTGGTAGAGGCGGGCATTATCGATGGCAATGGCGGCTCCCGATGCGATGCCGTTCACCATCATCTCCGCAGTTTGGGTAAAGACGTTGGGCTGTGAATGACCGAAAAATAATCCTCCCAACACTTCCTGGGTGCGGGAAACGACCGGAACCGCAAGATAGCTTTTGACGGGAAGATGGCCGGGCGGCATGCCGTGGTGGGGAGGCAACTGTCCATATCGGGGGTCGACCGTCACGTCGGCAATTCGAACGACAGCCTCACCCGAAAATGTCGGAGCGAAAATTGGTGTATTCCTTGGCATCGGGAACCGTTCAAATGCTTCACGAGGAACTCCGGAAATCGTATGTAAAACAAAAGATTTTCCTTTTTCATCCATGACATTGTAAAAAAATGCCCCGAATTCCGCTCCGGTTAATTCACGACAGGCATCCGTAACGGATTGGACGAGTTTCTCTAAATTCAATTCCGCTGCCAGCGAATTACCAATCCGATTCACCACTTCCAACGCATGAGTCTGCTGTCGTAACTGATCTTTCGCCCTCACTTTTTCGATGGCAATGGAGGCAGAATGGGCAAGAAGTTCCACAAACTCAATTTCTTCATCAGTCGGAACTCTGGGACTCGTATAATACGTGCCAAAGGTCCCAAGCGCATTCCCGTCACTGGCCAGAATGGGCATCGACCAGCATGCCCGCAACCCATGGCTTTCGGCCAAATCCTTATAATTCGACCAATTCGGATGCGTAGAAATGTCCTGAATAATGACAGCCTGTTTCTGATAGGCCGCCGCACCACAGGCACCGACCTCCGGACCTATGGTAATGCCATCTATAGCTTGTTTGTAACTATCGGCAAGAGACGGGCCAGCACCATGTCGAAGTTGACAGCCTTCCTCATCCAGCAAAAGAATGGAGGCCAGGACACCTGGACCGAAATGATGCTCAATTTCCAGACAAAGATTTTCCAGAATGACTGAGAGAGAGTGATCGTTGATGATATGTTCCAGCACCTCATTATGACGATGAAGGATATGGTCGGTACGGTTCCGGGAATCGTTATCCACCAACGTCACAATTCCGCCCAGAATCTTCTGATCTTCGTCTTTGATGGGGCTGGCACTGAACAAGACCGGGACAATTGTTCCATCTTGTTTTTCCAGTTGGACCTTTTCATGGCGAAAGGTCTCTCCGTTCAGTACCTGTGCAAAAAACTTCTTACTCAAATTTGGGAAAGAGATGGCTGACAGATGTTCTGTCCGGTTTGTAGAGAAGGACAGATGAAAGATTTCATGGAAGGGCTGTTGCACACACGGATATTGGTAGTAATGATAGACTGCCCGGCTGGTTCGAAGAATATTTCCTGATGCATCACAAACAACCAGAGCTTCACCCGTTTGCTCCAATACACATTGGAGGAGTCGACTCTCTATTTCTTTCATTTTGGCATTCTTGGCCTCAAGTTCATCAGGAGCCAGAGGCGGAATAAACGACTTGCTCTCCCGTGTACCCTCAAACTTTTGAACGGAAGTGTGCGACTTTTTCTTCATGGAACATTTCCCGGATCATGCAGAATATAGGGTTCGACACCCTACAGCGCTCATTACTCTGAACGGATGAATCCTGATGAGGTCCATTGAACGTCTGAGAATGACAAGAAAACAGGTGGGAGATATCCCTAATAGAATTGTCATGCTGAACTGCGCGAAGCATCTAGTTAAGCCATAGCCCGGTCGACCTGGGCACAGATCCTTCGTGGCTCTCAGAATGAAAAGGAGAGGCCCGGAGCCTTCTAGGGTCTGCTCTGAGAGCAAAATCGAATGGGTCGAACCAAAATTTCCGTACGGTCCCATTTTCCGTGGGATGCCTCCTGGAAATGATACAGTATAAAGGACAAATGTGTGTCATTTTCACACTACGCTGCGGCTACTATCCTCAACTTTCCCGGGAAAGTCAAACTATCAAAAACCCTTGATTATCATTCTAATATCTACCGGGAGGAACAGAGCGACCATTACACGTATAGAGGAAACCGGGGCCTGGAAGCGAGTTTAAAAGGCCCTCCACCAATGGTTGACCATTTAAGAGATTTGAAGTGTGGAAAATGAACACACTTAAGCATTCCGTCGATGCGGAAACTGGGAAACCATCCAGCCTTGGTCGCCAGGATTTTCACAAGAGCGACCGCCATGGCCTGCCACCCTAAGATCCTTCGGGGGCCCGATTCTTCCCTTGAGAGAAGGTGACTTGGTTATTAAAATCAGCGTTGTCTCCTTATAGGAAATCACTAGCTATATATTGATATTTTTCGTTATAATCGCTAATTATTTATACAGTACATATTCTTAATGTTTTTTCAGCCTCATTTTCATACCTTTTTTACCCAAAATGGCGTATCTGGATAGACTAAACCCCTCAATTTTTTTTCATTCTTAAGTGCGGTGCATGCGAAGAAGTTTGCGAAGTTCGGATCTTCGTTCTTTCCCCCAAGTGCAGTGTCTGAACTCATTGTGGAAGGCCATGTGAACATCGGTTTGATTGTGGACTGACAGAATCAAAACGACTGTACATCAATCGACGATGTTCCCATAAATTAAGGGTATTTAGAACGAAAGCAACAAAAAAATTGTTTCTCCCTTTCCTGAATGATCGTAACTGTCACCGGTGTGGCCTTGTTGACTAAATATGAAGCAGGGGGCAGGTACCCGAAAGACAGGACAGTTGCAGAGATCTAGGCATCCATTTATAAGCGAGCGATGCTCAGAAACGCATAAGTAGGAATACGCGATGTATTTTAATTTTTTCGGGTTACGGACCAAACCATTTAATACCACCCCGGATCCGGATTTCCTGTTTCTCAGTCCCGGCCACAAACAGGCGTTGGGAGCGCTGATCTATGGGATAAAGGAAAAAAAAGGGTTTATTGCCGTCACGGGCCAAGTTGGTCTGGGAAAAACGACGATTCTCCGATCGTTTCTGAATCAAAATCAGCAGGCCAATCAGGAAACCGTGTATCTCCTCAATCCCAACCTATCATTTACCAACTTACTCAAGACCCTGCTGCGTGAACTGGGACACACCCCCATTGAGGGGGACGATGCCGAAGTGTTGGAACAACTGCATTTCGTCCTCATAGAAAAATATCGGGAAGGCCGGACCGTGGTGCTCTTGATTGACGAAGCGCAAAATATGCCGGTAGAAACCTTAGAGCATCTGCGAATGTTGTCAAACTTGGAAACTCCAAAAGACAAGCTCATTCAAATTGTGCTGTTGGGTCAACCGGAATTAGATACCCTTCTCGATCAGTATGAACTCCGGCAGTTACGGCAACGCATTGCCGTACGAGCCATCATTCAGCCCCTCTCCAAGCCGGAAAGTTTTGAATATATCCGGCATCGGTTGGACAGGGCCGGGGGGGAAGGGAAAAAGATTTTTACAAACTCAGCCTTAGCCCTAATTGTGCAAGAAGCCAAGGGGATTCCCCGGCGCCTGAATATTCTCTGTGATAATGCTCTGGTCACGGCCTTTGGGTATAACACAGCTTTGGTGACAGCTAAAATTGCCAAAGAGGTGATCGGTGACCTGACCGGCCGACCCGCCCACTCACTCTGGAAATTAGTCCCCCTGATTGGCTTGGCTCTCATCCTTGTCCTTGGACTAATTGCCCTCCTGCCTCTGAATAAATCAAAATTTTCGGATATCCCTTCAATACATACGATTGGACAACCGGGTACAGATAAGGAGAATCCGAAACAAGACCTCGCATCTGATCAAGATCTTCTTAGTGTACAGGAATATACCCCATCCCCTCCTCAAACAGGTCCGACTTTGACCGAAAGAGCACAGACCTTTTTAACGCAATCAGTATCTGAAGTCTTTAAGAAATTACAAACCCGGGTCGGTTCGAATTCCGAATCAACCACGACTCAACCCCATGTCGAAAAACATAGCAACCCTGACAATCAAGAAGACCTCCTGCTTGCCGGAATGCCCCCGGATAACTTCCAGCTTGAGTCACCTCTAGTTTCAGATGAGCGAGTGGTATCCTCAACCTCCGAGACGGTATCGCCTGGAATCCTTCCCCTCCAACAAGAACATTTCGATCTCTCCACGCAGGAAGAGGTTCTAGTGAAGGCTGAAGCCAACAGCATGATAGAGGGAGCGAGAATTGGTCAGGATAAAACAGAAGCCCAATTTAACCAGTCCACCCGACAAGACCTCCCTGAGCTTTTAATTCAGGAAGAAGGGATTGCGCCGGCTGAAGCAAGTAGTATGGTTGAGCGAACTCCGGTGGTACAGGATGAGGAAAAACCACCATCTGAAAATTTCAGTGAGGCCAATCTGGTTCAAATGAGTCCTGAAACCTTCAGTGAGCGTGCAGGACAACCCACAGAAGCCGCTGAAGAACAAATGAGTCCACGTAGCCAAGATAATTCTCCTTCAGTCCCCGTCCCTCAAACACGGGTGCCATTTCAGGAAAGTTCAAGTATGCCTGAAGTGGTTGCCTCATCATCTTCACCAGTCACCAGGGTCGTGAAAAAGGGTGACACAATAACAAAGTTATTGCATGATGTGTATGGGGTCTCTAGTCCATCTACCGTTCAATTCGTTCTTGAACATAATCGGCATATTGCGAGCGTACGAAGAATGTATCCGGGGCAAAAAATTATCTTTCCGCCCTTACAAAGCGTCGATAAAAAGAAGGTGCCTGAGGCAGACGAGCCTTTGGTCCCGGTTAAAGCTAAGGAATTACCTTCTTCGAAAAAATTCTTTGCGCGCTCTTCCACACAACCCAAACCGAATGCAATCAAAGTTGAGACCAAACGCGATTCCCCCTATGCGGTGGCCACCGTACAAGAGGGGGATACCTTAGAAAAATTGGTCAAGGTTGTCTATGGATCGTCTCATCCGAGCTACGTTCAACGTGTCCTCGAGTACAACCCCAACATTCGGAATCCCAAGAAAATCTTTACAGGGCAGGACATTGCCTTTCCTAAAATTTCTCAGGATGTGAAAACGCAGACAGACCAGGCATCTGAAGCCAATCCATCGGAACAGACGGTGAATTAAATTTGTCAAAGCAGCAATACTTTGAATATTTCTGTATCAGAATCGCCTAATGAGTAAAGTATACGAGGCCTTGCAACAGGCCTACGAAAATCAACTTGGAGTCATCAAGACCCATCCGATAGAAGAACGCCCACGTTCGCAACCGGTCGTCGTTTCCAATTTACCTCCCCTGAAAATGCGCCGAGAGATGGTGCAACTGGAACAACGCCTTGCCGGCCTTCTGCCTGACCCCCAACACAACATTATTCAATTTATCAGCAGCAGGAACCAGGAAGGGGTCTCGACCATTGTTCAGGAACTTGGAAGAGTCCTGGTTGAAAAACAAGGGAAGTCCGTGTTGCTGGTGGATGAAGATTCTCAAAAAATAAGCCAACATCAACTCTTTGGGATTCCTCCGAAAATTTCTTTGCAATATATTATGCGCAATGGAGGAGATTTAGATCAGGCCATCACACCTGTTCTCCATTCCCGCTTGTTCCTCGCCATGCTGTCTGGAGACAGCGCAGAAACCTTGCAACACGAGGTCATCACCAATAAGCGGGATTTGTGGAACCATATCCGAAAACAATTCGACATGATTCTCATAGATACCGCACCTATCGATATCTCTAATGAGGGATTGGAATTGTGTGCAGCCGCTGATGGGGTCGTGATGGTGGTGGAAGCAGAAAAAACCCGTGCCAAGGTGATCTCTCACCTCAAAGACCGGATTGTGCAGAATGGTGGAAATCTCCTTGGCATGGTCTTCAATAAACAACACCATTACATTCCCAAGTGGATTTATGGGCGACTATGAACCTATCATTTCGGTCAAAATGATTGGCTAAGTGTTTGTTACTTTATAGATAAACCAGTATTCCTCTAGTTCCCTTTGTATTGAATATGAATAACCCTTCCGGTCAACCATCAGGACTCATTTATGAAAGTGACTTTTTGAGAATACGGGATATTCTCACGGTTCTTTTTAAGCATCAACGGGTGATAATCGCGATCTTCCTATTTTTTACGATTCTTTCCCTTCTTGTTCCGATAAAGATGACGCCAATTTATCAAGCCGAGGCAAGTCTCATGGTGAAAATAGGAAGAGAGCATATTTACAACTCGGAAGTAGGGGATCAATCTCAGAAAGTGGCTTTTGATCTTCAGGCACTCATTGCTCCAGAAATTGAAATACTGACGACCCGAGATCTTAGATTGAGAGTTTTGGAAGAACTTGGAGTCGGTACCATATATCCTGATATTTTAGAAAATGAATTTTTAACTAATTCGTCCATGGAAACCGCCCAGGGACGTTTTCAAAAAAATTTAATTGTTACTCAATCTGGGAAATCAAATGTAATAAATTTAACTTTCGAACACCACGATCCCCAAGTTGCAGCACGTGCGCTCAACTTACTCAGTGAACTTTGGAAAGAAAAGCATCTTGCCATTTTCAGTAATCCACAGGCCTCATTTTTAGAGGAGCAAGTTGAGGTATTTCGTAAAAATTTAGAACAGTCAGAGACCACTCTGCAGGATTTCAAGCAAGAGCATGAGATTTCATCAATCTCAGATCAACGGAAACTCCTCCTTGATCAACGGCAAAATTTCGACAGTAGGTGGAAATTCAACGAAGATGAAATACAAGGATCCGGTTCGAAAATACATTCACTTAGGAGACAGTTGAAGGATATTCCTGAGTACATTCCAATGTGGACAGAAAAGGAACAGAAGGACCAGATCGTTGATTCTACCCGACAGGAATTGCTGGATCTTCGGCGAAAAGAACATCATTTATTGGGTAAGTACGAAGAGAACAGTCGAATGGTTACTGATATTCGTGAAGAAATAGCTCTTATTCAGGCTTATATTAATGAACAAGAAGCTCAAATTAAAGATGATCAAGTGACTACTATTAGAAATCCTGTTTATCAAGACCTTCAGTTGGAGCTTCTAAACACAGAATCAGAATTAACTTCTCTCAAAACTAAGGGAGGAGTTATCCAGAGACAAATAGAAGAAATTGACCGGCAAATTGCACGACTTAATCGATTAGAAAAACAGTTTGACGGGCTTCAACGTGAAGTCGACAAAGACCGAGAGAATGTAAAAATATATGTAGGAAAACTTGAAATGGCTAATGTTTCTAGGCAAATGGATGACAAACAAATTGCCAATGTAAGCGTGATACAAGCGGCCTCAATCCCTAGTGCACCGATTAAACCCAGAAAACTCCTGATCTTTGCTCTTGGAATGGCTTTGGGGATGCTAAGCGGAATGGCGTGGGCGTTTGTCTCGGAACTGCTCAAAACTAGTTATATAAGGCCGGAACAGGCTGCCCTTGAGCAAGGGATCCCGGTTCTTGCCAGCATTAGTTATAAAAGCTAAACGGGGCAGCAAAGCGATGCTCTACCTGGTTGGGGGTTTTTAAACGAATGGTCCTGGCTAGTGAAGGGATGTCTTCGAAAGAAACTTGAGTAACAATGGGTAGAGCTTGTGAATGAATTCTCCAGGTCTTTTCAACCTAAGTGAGTCATTTGGGATACTTGTCAGAAGGGGCTTTACTCAGTCTACAACCAGCTGATTTTGGTAAATTTTCAGCAGCAATGAATTTGTTAACGTTTTTTTCACCCTCAAGATGTGTTGACCAAAACCCCTTATTGAAAAATGAAATTGTGGCAATTGTTACTTTAAATACGTATAATATTCTGTGCGGATGGCAGGCAAATTTTCTCATTTGCTTTTCATGTATTTAATATATAAAATTTTTATATTTCCGAAACAGACATCACATATTAAATTTCTGGTTCATGGGTCTGACGGAATAAATTTTTTATTTTTATGTATTTAATTCTCTCCATTCATCCCCTCCATTTATTCCGCAGATTTGACCTGGTTTTTTATGAACAGGCCCTGAATTAGGTTTTCTCAAATTGCTTCTTAAATAGTTTTTCATTTCAGCTGTGAATGATAAGGATTGGTTGACGGACCGCTTTTGTCAGTCCATTTCTCATTTTCGCTCAACAATTGTGCTGAAATAGCTGAAGTGTGCTACTTATTCACCTTTTACTGAAATGCATGCCAATATAGCCTTCTTACCCGCAGGGTTCAAGAATGGTTCTTCCGGTACCCCCTAAATGGTAGAAGTATTATTCTATGCCTTCCTGCTGTCCCTTCTTATTGGGACCATCTTGACTCCTTGTTTAATGTTGGGAGCGAGATGGTTTGACTTGTTGGATCAGCCTGGACATCGAAAAGTTCATAAGCAACCCATTGCCAGAGTCGGGGGCATTGCTTTTGCGGTGGGCGCGTTAGTTTCCATAGGTTATTGGATTCCAAAATATGACGTTGTGATCGGGGTGATTGCCGCATCAATCATTATTGTGAGTATGGGCAGCCTGGATGATTTTTGGGATCTTCAGGTCCGGTATAAATTCGGTGGGCAATTTCTAGCAGCCGGTGTGGTTGCAACCTACAGTCAACTCTCCTGGCAGCCGTTTTCGATGATCTTAGGTTTTGAATTTCCAGACTGGTTGGCGATTTCCCTAACCATGATTCTGCTTGTCGCGGTGACAAACGCGATGAACCTGTCAGATGGACTGGATGGCCTAGCGGGCGGCCTCTCCCTTTTGAGTTTTGGCCTGATCGTGTTCATCGCGTATCATCTGGAAGACCACCTTGTGCTTTTATTGACGGTTCCGGTTATAGGAGGACTACTTGGATTTTTGCGATTTAATACTTTTCCGGCTCGCGTGTTCATGGGGGACGGTGGAAGCCAATTTTTAGGGTTTGCCCTCGGAACAACCGCACTGCTTTTAACCCAGCCAGGACGGTCATCGGTCAGTCCGATGTTGGTGCTGTTTTGTATCGGTGTACCCTTATTAGATCTGGTGGCAGTGGCGACGCAACGGATCCTCGAAGGGAGGTCGCCTTTTTACCCGGATCAAGAACACTTGCATCACAAGCTTTTAAGGCTGGGGTTCTCGCATGATCATGTGGTGCTCTTTATCTACTTCTTCCAAATTTGTTTGGTGGGGTTGGCCTATGCGTGTCAATCGAGCTCCGGATTCATTCTTGCGAGCCTGTATCTACTCATCCTAGCTGCGATGGGGGCTTTCTATTACATTTTTTCTACCGGGAGGCTGCTGGATGGTATCAAGAGATGGAGGCTCAGAGCTTTGTATTGGCAGTCCAGGTTCCAATTGGTACCCTGGTTTTCTCAAACATGTTTGTACGGCCTTACGATAGGCGTCGTAGGTTTCCTCTTCTTGGGAATGCTTCTTCCCCACACAACGCCTCTGGCAGTCTCGTACCTCGCACTGGGACTTGTGTTAACGATCTTTCTTTGGATGCTGGGCAATCCCAAAGTCGTTCTCGCCATCACAAGACTGAGCCTTTTCCTGGGATCCACCCTTGTGCTCTATCTCGTTGAAAACTCCCTCCTGGAAGTGGGAAGTGAGGTAGCTCTCGTGTATAAAACTTTTTTTTGGATTCTAGTTCTCTTGCTGCTTCTGAACATCCATTCAAATAAAGGCCATGGGTTTCAGGCCACTCCCATGGATTATTTACTTCTCTTTCTGGCGTTGGTTTTGCCATTTCTCTTGGGAATTCAGCTGGGACAGGTAGAGCTGGGTTCCATGATAGCAAAACTTATTGTCTTATTCTTTGCCTGCGAATTCCTGCTTCAGGCGTATTCCAGCAGGACGCGCCAACTAGGATACCTGTCAGGAGCTGTCCTGTTGGGCCTTGGCCTTCAGGGATGGTACTAACTGATCCTAAATAATTAGATCGTATTTAATGCAGGCAGAAAAATTGGGAAATCTATGGCGGTCGCTCCAGTAAGGGTAAGTAATAATTTGCCTTCTAAAGGAAACTTGTCCCTCCAATGTGGGGCAAGTCCGGTGGAGGCTCTGGTCAGATCGTAGCAGGAAATCAAAAAATTTCAGAACAAGACTTTCTAATAGAGAGTAAGAAACTGAGGCCAAAATCGGGTTCTATTCGTAAGCCCAACACAATTTCTGACGTAGGAGAAAGTGGGAAAAACCTTTTAGAAGCTAGGATTCCCGAGGATATCTTCAACTATTTTGCTACCTTCTATAATTCCAACCGTCGGCAGTCGCAAAATATTTGATCTGAAAATATCATTTCAGAGGGCGCAGCTTAGTGGGCATTTGCATTCCTCCCATCTGGTATTGAGGCAATCACGCAATATATTGTGGATGGTATGGTTGCATGTCCTTTCAAGTAAGACAAGGAAGGACTGTCGATATAGAGAACTAAAGAAAAAGTTCGTGTGTTTCTCGCAGAGAATGAAAATTTACCTTGAGTTTCAATTCTGTGAAAAAGGTTGTCATCGGATTTCGGTAGAGTTCTGTGTGGCCGTGTGACCCCGTGCTCTATAAATCAACAGACCTAAGGCGGAGCATAATATTCCTATTTATTTAAAGAGGTATCGCATATAGGCCCAAAAAGAATGCGATTGTCTATAGGAGATCTGAGAACTTGGATATTTTGCACGATAAGGCATGCACAGTACCTCATGTTTGTGTCGCTATAGTAAATTGGAATAGCGGACCCGAGACGCTTGAATGTTTGGAGAGTGTCTTTCGTTTGGACTATCAGAGTTATCAGGTTATTGTTTGTGACAATGATTCCAGCGACGGATCAATGGAGGACATTCAAGCCTGGGCCGAAGGTCGTTTGGATGTCCTAAAATCCGGAAATCCCAAGTTGCGAGCTTTCTCCTTTCCACCAATAGAGAAGCCTGTGAAATATGTTGTCTATGATCGCTCTATGGCGGAATCCGGAGGGAAGGTTGCCGACAGCACCGCACGGTTAATTCTCATACAGACAGGCAAGAACCTCGGCTTTGCCGGAGGCTGTAATGTGGCGATGCGTCATGCTCTTGAGCGGGCTAGTTTTGACTATGTGTGGTTACTCAACAACGACACGGTCGTATCCAAGGATTCCTTATCCGAACTCGTTGGTCATATGAAAATGAGACCTGGTGCTGGAATTTGTGGATCGACTCTGCTGTCATACGATGAACCGGATCAGGTCCAGGCGTTAGGAGGCGTACGATATAACAAATGGATTGGCACAATAGAACCAATTGGCGAATATCAATCGATCAGCAAGTTGCCTAGATCAGAAACTGTAGAAAAACAAATGTCTTACGTCTTGGGTGCATCAATGTTGGTTTCGCGTCAATTCCTTGGTGATATCGGGCTGTTGAGCGAAGAGTATTTTCTCTATTACGAAGAGCTCGATTGGGTTTTTCGGAGCCGCAGTAGCTATTCTTTGGCCTATGCACCCAAGAGTCTTGTGTACCACAAGGGAGGAGGAACGATTAATTCTCAAAAAGTCCCAAGTGAAGCCATAGATTTTCTTGCCCTGAGAAACCGGCTGTATTTTACTTACAAACACGCTATTGTGGCTTTCCCAAGCGTTTGGATAACGATGGTAGGAGTTGTGCTGAATAGAATAAGGCGAGGACAAATTAAAAGGGTTTTTCCTATTATCCAGTTAATGCTAGGCAAGTGGGAATTAGCATCAATTTTTGGTAAGAAGGCATGAACTTTTTCAACGGTTACCGAAATAGCATCGCAGTTTTTATCGCGTTGCTTGCCTCAGCCATCTGCTCAGGATCTTCTGGTGCTTCCGACAAAGAACTTGTCCTTGCGAACCATGGAACAACTAAGTACGAGATTTTCGTGAGTGCCTCTGCGACACCGACCGAGCGGTATGCTGCAAAGGAACTTGCAACCTATCTAGGCAAGGTGGCGGGTGCGAAATTTCAGATCAAAGAGGTTGATGGTTTGTCTCCTGACCCGTTCGTTATGCTGGGTAGTCGCATGGCTGTAGCTCCTCGATCTGTGATGGAGTCTGCTCCTAAAGATTTGCTGTCCAACGGCTTTCTCATTCAGACAAAAGATGAAGACCTCATCATTACGAGTCAATCTCCTGAAGGACTCCTCTTTGGTGTCTACCATTTCTTGGAAAACTATCTGGGCTGTCGTTGGTACTCTTCGGACTTTATGGTCATACCTTATCGCGCCAAAGTCACAATTCCTTCTACCTTCGACCTCCAAATTCCACGATATGTCCACAGAGAGGTCTTCTCGGCAGATACCGACAATCTCGAATTTTACCTGCGGAACCGGATGAACGGCCAGTTTGGGCATAGGGCGGTACGGCAACACGAGCAAAGATTTGGTTCCTTATCAAACATTCGTTCAGTTGGAGTGCAAGAGCTGATCAGCCGTTCCAAATATGGCCGAAGTCATCCAGAGTTTTTCGGTGGAGGCCAGCTTCGTTTCGGTAAGGCCTCGGTCCGGGCCAAGGCCGTTGAGGCGGTGCTCCGAAAGTTAGGCCGCTGGCCACAAGAACCCTACTTCCTCCTGATCTCGCCTGCTGACATCGATTCCTACTACAACAAAGATGAGGACAAGGCGCTGATTGATGCGGGACGTGCTCCCGGGACAGCCTTTTTCGATTTTGTGCGTGTTATCGCCGATGCGGTAAGAGAAGAATATCCGCAGGTGACCATTTTAGCATTAGCCTATACATGGTCTCGCCAACCGCCCATTAATATTAAGTTACCCAGGAACATGGGAATCATGCTCGCTAATATTGAGGTGGATTTTTCAAAACCCCTCGACAGTGCAGGAAATCGTGATTTCCTTCATGACTTAGAAGGCTGGACCAAGCTAACTGACTCAATCATCATCTGGGACTACATTACTAATTTTAACAGCTATATACAGCCACATCCCAATTTTGGAGTACTTGGTAAAAACTTGCAAATTTTGTCTCATTGGCCACAAGTGAAGGGGGTATTTGAGCAAGGCAGCTATGGTACCAGCGGGGGAGAATTCGCAGAGTTGAGAGCATGGGTACTTTCAAAATTATTATGGAATCCCCAACAAGACGACAAGGTGTTAATTCAGCAATTCCTAACTGGATACTACGGCCCTGCAAGCCAATTCATGGCAGACTATTTAGCTCTATTGGAAAAATCGATTCAAGAGCACCCGATGCATTTGTCTGTTAAAGTTCCGCCGACTGCGGCCTACCTCAGCCCGGACTTTTTAGTCCAAGCCGACCAGATCTTTCAGAAGGCGGAACATGCGGTACGGGATGAAGTTGAATTTCTACGTCATGTCCAAGCGGCGCGGCTTGGGATTGACTACGTAATTTTGGTAAACAATGAACGTTTTGATACCGCCGTTAAGAAATATGACAGAAACCGAGAAGATTATGATACGAGGTATGTGCGCTTCAAACGATATCTGAAGGACGCAAAAATCACGTCCCTTCGAGAAGATGGGCAGCAGGCAAGTATGGATGCTCTGATAGAAACTTTGAGACTTCCACGGAATTCAGTGATGACGCCAGAGGCCTGCAGGAACCGTTCGCCTGGGAATTGTATCGATTTCCAGGATATTAATTTTCGGCTGGCTGGGGATGCCAGACTTGTTCCTGACGCGATGGCATCCGACGGATCAGCTGCGCGGATGTCAGGAGATAGCACCGTTTGGGGGATTCAATTGCCTTTAAGTGTGCTGCCAGCCGAAGGAAAATGGAAACTGTATTTCAGGGGTCGAATAGAAGAAGGCTTGGGAAAGGGAAACGATATCGCATTCAAGGCAGGGATCTACCCTGGCCTGGCTCAGGAAATAACGATGAATCAAGTGGTAGGCAAGGGTTATCTTGAATTAATACTCCCTGGAGTATGGATAAGGGACAGAAGTAAATCCATCTGGATGGCGCCACAAAAATCCGGCTCCATTAAAGCTTTCTATATTGATCGAATATTCGCAGTGCGTGCGAATCAATAGAAGCTTAGAGCCGTTCTTTTAGGCTTCGTTTGAACCAGCGACACGAAAATTTGACTATATCCATGCCTTCCCCAGCGGTGCAAGTAGGCCCCAGAACCTTCTGGGTAGGGTGTTACTTCATCGTGTTATTCCTGTTGTCGCTTCAGGCGACGAAGATATCTTTGGGTATGGAGATTCGTATTGGTCAGGTAGCTCTGGTCGCTGTCTTTTGTGTGTTGCTAGTTACTGACTTGCAAGGCCGCCAGGCTCCAATGAAAATGCTATTGATGCTTCTCTTTTTCGGCTTGCTTTTTACGGCCATTAGCGGTGTCTCCTCCTACCCAAAAATAAAAGAAAATGGGTTCATTATTAAGTATCTCATTATTTATCCTGCAGCCTTTTACCTTGGGCAACGGGTGCTTGATCTTTTGGGACCTAGAGGGGTCATACGGATATGCGAGTCAGTGCTCTTGCTTTCCTGTTTACTTTCTATTGTCGTTCATTATTACCCAATTTCTGGGCTGATACATGTACGTCCGCCACACTTATCCGTAGCCTTGAAAGGCACCTTTTGGGAGCAGATAGGCTTGGCCTTCTTTTTTGGATTGTTGTTATTGACGGCCCTAGGGTTGCGCCTCAAGTATGGAATGTGGCCTTCAAAAAAGTTGGGTATATGGACTCTATATATGTTTGTCGTTGCTTGCCTGGTGGCAAGTGCGAATAAAACCGTTTGGCTTGCTGCGTGGTCCTCTTTATTTTGTGTTGCCCTCTTCAATCGTGACACGTTTGCCCACAATATTGAAGCGTTAACATCGATAGATAAAGTCGCTGTAAAGCGTTGGGGCTTACGTGTATTCGGTGGGATGTGTGTGTCGGTGCTTGCCGTGGGTTTGTATAACTCCAGTTTGGACCCTCAGGAACAAATTGTGAATGAGGCGATGTTGCAGCATAAGTGGGAGTCCGAGCGAGGAGCAGTATTGGGGGCGAGTTTAGATTTGATCGCTCAAGAGCCATGGTTGGGGTTGGGGTTTGGCGCCGTCGAAATTGCTACAGCAGATACGGGGATAGGCACAGGCGAGGGGACTGGGATGATTTTTAATTCCTATTTGGATATCTGGATCTCTGTTGGAATCCTTGGGTTTCTGTATTCCCTGTGGCTTCTTAGCACAGCCTATGGCCGGCAAAGCTTTCCTTCACAAATTATTGTGGTGTATCTATTTATTGCTGCTAATCTCAATCCCGTCGCTCAAAACGAGGAATATTTTATCTTTCTTGGTTTTGCCTGGGCATGTGCCCATGAAACTAGGAACAGCTCTCAGTTGGTAAGGCAGCCTACATGAGTGGGTTGGCCACTGAACGTCTTGTCGTCTCTTTAGTGAGCCACAAACAGGCCTCAATTGTGGCTGACTTATTGTCTGATATTGCTATGGCCTGTGATCCAACATTTCTGACCGTCTTAGTAACGATCAATGTCGAGGAAACGCTCAACTTCAGAGAAAGGGATTTTCCTTTTGAATTGGGGATTGTCCGAAACGCAAAGCCTAAAGGATTTGGTGCAAATCACAACGCAGCGTTTTCCAGGATGAGTAGTAAATTCTTCTGCGTACTTAACCCGGATATTCGATTAAACAGTGATCCGTTTCCTCCTTTACTCGCAGAATTAAGGAAACCCAACATTGGCATAGTTTCGCCATTAATTATCGATTCATCAGGGAAGATGGAAGATAATGCAAGGCGAGTGATCACTCCTATATCCATCGCCAGACGGCTCTTGAAGATCGACAAAGAGCCTGACTATCACATCAATGAATTGACAATCTCCCCCGATTGGGTCGCTGGCATGTTCATGCTGTTTCGGAGTGATGCATTCTCTGAAATGAAGGGCTTTGATGAAAGATTTTTTATGTATTGCGAGGATGCAGATGTTTGTGCACGATTTTGGCGATCTGGCTACGGGGTATCCTTGGTGCCCTCGGTCGCGGTGATCCATAATGCCCAGCGGAAGAGTCACAGGAACGTTTCACACATACGCTGGCACATTGCTAGCTTATTACGATATTTTTCGAAGTATAGCCACAACAATTAAAAATATAGGTGGCTGAATTTAAAATGAAAATAAAGAATAATCAACGACTAGCGCTGGTCGCGGTCTCATTCACTGAGCAAAGGGACGGTGTGAGTGTATATATTGAAAATTTTTTGGCCCAAGCTTTACGCTTGGTCTCTCAAGATGACAAGAACATTCATATAGATGTGTATTCTTGCGGAAAGGGTGCAGCCATCCTACAAGCCAATATCAGGGAATATTTCCACGGATTTCCCCCTAGTATCCTCTCTCACGTTACATTTATAAAACTTTCTCGAAACGATCTGTTTACGAAATACGTCATGGTACCAATAAGATTACAAAAAAATGGACCGTATGACAGGGTTATTCTCCCAAACTTACAGCCTCTTTTCCTCCCTGGAATGAAGGTGTTCGGCTTGGTTCATGACTTAACTTATAAGAGGGCATGCAAGCATTTTTCCATTGGGCGCAAACTTTACTTAGATCTCTTGACACGTTTCCGAATAGCAGCCGATGCAACTCTTGGATATATTTCGCAATCCACCAAAAAAGATTTGTTTCAATATTATTCTTCTAGTAGAAACAAGCACATGATTCATGTGCCTAACGGCCTCCCATTTAAGATGATTCGTTATGCCAGACCATGTAAGGAAGATGTCGAAAAGAAATTGACCTCCAAAACTCTGAGGTTGCTCTTTGTCGGGCGTATCAATAGATTGAAGGGATTTGACCTGGTTATTGCCGCTTGCCGTCGGCTTGACCAATATCTATTGGAGCACGAGGATATCTCGATAATCTTCCACGTCGTAGGGAAGCGAACTCTGGAGGCGGAAGCTCTGTTTAACTCTGCGAAATTCGAGAGGGTAGACTTACGTGTGCATGGCTATGTGAATGACGATATGTTGAATCAACTATACAGAGAGAGCGCTTTTTGTTTCTTTCTCTCTCAGAATGAGGGGTTCGGACTGCCTCTTCTTGAATCCGCATGGTTTCGTTGTATACCTGTTTTGTCTAATATTCCGGTCTTCCGAGAAATAATGGGCCAAGACTACCCGCTTTTTTTAGCGGACCTAACCTCTTGCGAAGCCATCGTGGAATTTATTCATAGGACGCGGTCAAGTCAAAGTGCCAGGGAAAATGTTTTAGAAATGATAGAGAGAGTCGTTGAAACGCATCGTGACGGCTACGAACGCGCTGCACATGAGGTCTTAGACCTAAGCTGCACAAAGAAATACTCTAAACAAGTACCGTCAATAGGATAGGGTCTTGGAATTTTTTTCTATCAGAAAAACTGAGTTTTGGTCCAAGGATTCGCAGCTTGAGGATCCATGAAACTCCACATTTTCAATAATTAGGAGCATGCACATGAAAGGGATCATTCTCGCGGGAGGGTCAGGTACTCGGCTCTATCCGGTTACCAGGGCGATCAGTAAACAATTGTTACCCATCTATGATAAGCCGATGATCTACTATCCCCTGTCCACGCTCATGTTAGCTGGGATTCGAGAGATCTTGGTCATTTCAACCCCTCGGGATCTTCCCCATTTCGAATGTCTGCTTGGGGATGGTGAGCAATGGGGTCTCAGCATTCAGTATGCCGAGCAAGCCGAACCTCGTGGGCTGGCTGAGGCCTTCATCATCGGGCGTAAGTTTATTGATGGAAAGCCGAGTTGCCTTGTCTTAGGCGATAATATTTTCTATGGTCACGGCTTAAGTGACGCCTTACAGCAATCTGCCGGACTGACAAAAGGGGCCACGGTATTTGCCTATAGAGTCAATGACCCTGAGCGTTACGGGGTGGTGTCTTTTGACGTCCAGGGTACAGTCACGGCTATCGAGGAAAAACCCAAGAGACCTCGTTCGCATTATGCGGTGACCGGTCTCTATTTTTATGATGACGAAGTGTGCGATATCGCAAATGGGTTGCATCCTTCTGAGCGTGGCGAATTGGAGATCACCGACATCAATCGAACGTATTTGGATCGAGGACAGTTGACGGTACAAAAACTCGGTCGTGGTACCGCCTGGTTGGATACCGGCACTCACGAAGCATTGCAGCAAGCCTCTTGTTACATCGAAACCATTGAGACACGGCAAGGCCTAAAGGTGGCGTGTCTCGAAGAAATCGCGTACCGGATGCAGTACATTACGGCCGAAGAATTAGCGCGGCTGGCTGCGCCTCTTTCGAAAAACGCCTATGGGGCGTATCTGTTACAGGTGCTAGAGCTGGAAAAAGAGATATGAACATCATCAAGACGGCGATCCCCGGGCTGATGGTGATAGAGCCCAGGGTTTTTGAGGACAAGCGTGGATTTTTTATGGAAACGTTCCACGGCCAACGCTACAGCCATGCTGGGTTGCCAGCCGTTTTCGCTCAAGATAATTTCCCACATTCCTGCCATGGTGTTTTGCGCGATCTTCACTGTTGTGAAAGAGGCGAGTCAACTCGGATTTACGGTCAAGGTGAAAAACATTATTCCTGTGACCACCGAGGAATTTTCGCTCCTGGCGAAGAGTTCACACTTTTCCGTGCTGAGTGAAAAGAAGATTCTTCCACTGTTCAGTGATCCCATTTCCCTCTGGCGAGAAAGCTTTGTGAAAATGCTAAAGGAGTTTAAAGAATGAGACGGATACTCGTCACCGGCGGAGCAGGTTTTATCGGTTCAAACTTTATTCGGTTTTGGTTGGCGAGACATCCAGATGATCGGCTTGTGAACCTGGATGCTTTGACCTATGCGGGCAAGCTCCACAACCTTTCTGACATCGCGCATATTCCCAATTACCGATTCGTCCATGGCGATATCTGCGATGCCCAACGGGTGAAAGGGCTATTCGAGGAAGAAGGCATTGATACAGTTGTGCATTTTGCTGCGGAATCGCATGTAGATCGTTCCATCCTGGGGCCAGAACAATTCATTCGTACCAATGTACATGGCACGTTTACACTACTCGAAACCGCCCGTGAGATATGGAAGGAACGCGATGAAGGCCAGCGTTTCTTGCACGTATCGACAGATGAGGTCTATGGGAGCTTGGGGCCGGATGATCCGCCTTTTAGCGAATCTTCTCCCTATCAACCCAACAGCCCCTATGCAGCCTCAAAGGCCTCTGCAGACCACCTGGTGCGGGCTTACCACCATACATATGGTCTGCCTGTATTAACGACAAACTGTTCCAATAACTATGGACCATACCAGTTTCCTGAAAAGTTGATCCCATTGGTGCTTCTCAATGCTCTTCAAGGTAAACCGTTACCCGTATACGGTAATGGAAGCAATGTTCGTGACTGGTTATATGTCGAGGATCATTGCGCAGCACTAGAAAAAATCCTTCAGGATGGAAGGGTGGGAGAGGTGTATAACATTGGGGGGAATTGCGAACGACACAACCTCGAGGTTGTCGAAATGATTTGTGACCAACTTGACCCGCTCCACCCAGATGGCAAACCTCATCGAGAACTCATTACTTTTGTAAAAGACCGGTTAGGTCACGACCAGCGCTATGCCATTGATGCAAGCAAGATAGGTTCGGAGTTGGGATGGGTGCCAAAGCACGACTTTGAGACTGGAATTAAAGAAAGTATTATCTGGTATATGAATAACTACGAATCCCTGGACAGGGTTTAAGATGAAACGTTTCTCGTCTCGCCTTATTAGAACAACAACTAATGGAATCTCTAATTCGAACCTTTTCCAGTATACACAAGGAAAAAGATATGAACAGTAAAGGATTTACCGTGTGGTTTACGGGCCTTCCATGTTCTGGGAAGAGCACCTTGGCTAAAATGCTCCATGCGAATCTCGGCCAAAATGGATGTGCTGCCGAGATTCTTGATGGGGATGAAGTCCGCCAAAGGCTGACAAAAGGATTAGGTTTTTCAAAAGAAGGGCGAGATGAAAATATTCGGCGGATCGCCTACGTGGCTAAGCTGATCACGCGTGTTGGAGGTGTGGCCATTACTGCTGCTATCTCTCCCTATGAAAAATTGAGGGCGCAGGCGCGTGACGAAATTCAAAATTTCATTGAAGTTTATGTCAATTGTCCTCTAGAGGTTTGCATTCAGCGGGATGTAAAAGGGCACTACGCGAAAGCTCAGAAGGGGGAGTTACTAAACTTCACCGGCATTTCTGATCCATATGAACCGCCAAACAACTCCGAGATCATTGTTCGAACAGATAGAGAATCTCCTGATGAAAGTATCCATAAGATCCTAGATTACATGGAAATCCAAGGGTATTTTCCGCGCGAAAAACGACAAGGCCTCAAATAGCTGGGTAGTTTTGCATGGTCCATTTTCAAAGGAGACCTGACATGCCTACCATATGTCTGATGGGTATTGTATCGTAACATTGGGGGAGAGTCCCAATTAGCAGATGGTGGACCGTTAACCACTTCGCAAAGGATGTTTCAAGGGAAATCTCCAACAGCTAAATTTCTTTTCGTCTTTGATACTCTTCCAGTTTGCTGCGAGATTTTTCATGGGAAAGGATCAATGAAATTCATTGCATTCTATTTACCACACTATCATCCTGTTTCCGGAATGAAGTATGGTGGGGAAAGGGTTTACAGATTAGAGGAATGTTTTCCAAGCTAGCCCACGATTTCGAGGTCAACCGCAAACGTCAGCAGACTTGGGATTTTATGATTTACGTAGTACTGAAATTCAAGAAGCCCAAAACCGAATGACTCTTAAATATGGAGTAGACGCATTTTGTTATCATCATTACTGGTTAAATGGGAGACCATCAATTGGTACCCCGTTCATGAAAATGCTCACGAACCAAAGTAGCAAATCTGAGTTTTGAATATGCTGGTCAAATGAAAGTTGGACCAGAGTTTGGGATGCCCAGAATATACGAGTATAATGAAGCAGGATTATTCAACCAAAGATTCTTGAGATCACATCAATCACTTAAATCCTACTTTTCGAAATTCTCGCTATATTAAAATTGGCAATCGGCCATTAGTATTGATATACAGAACGAACATCAGTCCTGATGTGAACCAGTTATAAATAATTGGAGAAGTTCTGAAAAAGACAAGGGGGTTGAATATTTTTATTTGCTGTACGAAGCAATTTCGTTCAAGTTGAGGAGGAAGAATTAATAACGTTTTGGTTCGATGCTATCATCGAATTGAAGCCCTACCATTAATATAAAGATCGTGGGAACCCATCAAGCACTCTTAGGTGTGGAAGAGCATTAAGGAATGCCATTTCCTAAAAGAACTCCCTTTTAAAGTAGTATAGAAACTCGCTTCCCTTCCAATATATCTACAGAGCCTTCAATTGGGTATTGACTTGGTGTTCGCCCAAAATTAGACATTTACATAACATCAATAATAACTTGAGGCAATTGTTGTGTGTAGACGCGCTCAGCGAGATTTTCCCGGAGAGTCGCTTTTTAATCTTGAAAAGGGAAAGAACTGCGAAAGCCTTTTAATTGCTTCGTGGCCGATATGAGTGATCCTAAGCAACGTTTATCGGTTCAAACGCCAAATTATCATGACTTGAAGGATCATCCGCAGGTCGAATAAGTAGTCGGCAAACTGCATTCTTAGGCAGAAAAATGGAAACTGACATATCGGCTATTGGCGCGTAAATGGATTGAGGATGAACTACACCAAATTTTGCGACCGTCAGGAATAGTTGACAAGTTACTGGAGACTTCTTTCGAAAAAAACGGATATATGTAACCCAGCACAAAAGTTTACTAAAAGAGAAGAGTCCCCCCTTAACGTCAAGAAAAAAGCACCAGTGCAACTTGGTAAAAATAATACTAAATAAATCTACCGCGCCCTATCACCGTTGGTGGTACCTTATAATTACAATCAACCATATTCCGATAGGAGTCCGACGTGATCAAACAGTTTATGTGGAAAAAGCGAAAAATTTTGAAAGGGCTTATCCGGACAAATAGGAGCCGGGTCGACGAGCCATATAATCCTGGACGGTGGTTTGACCGTTTTTACGAATGCGGCGTTAGTGATCGGCAAACGATCGCAAGCGACAGAGACGCAACTTTGGCAAAATACCACTATGCTTCTGTAGAACTTCTGATTACAAGGCATTTGGTTAACCATGGAATTCATGTCCAAGATACTTCGGTTTTTGATATAGGATCTGGCGCCGGATATTGGTTAAATTTCTACAAAAACCTTGGCGCAAAGCGTTGTACTGAAATCGATGTATCGGAAAGGCCAACAAAGTATTTACGCGCAAAATATAACGATGATGATTCAGTGGAAATCAAGAAGGGCCTGTTTCAGGATTTCCTGGGAAAGACGTAAGAAAAATATGATTTGATCAACGCTATCGGAGTTATATTCCATGTCGTTGAGGATACTGAGTGGATGCGAGGCTTGGCAGCAATTTCTACTTCTTTAAAACCCGGCGGCCACCTTATTGTCGGAGGACATTTTTGATTCCTAAACAATGTGAATGTCCAATTTGATTCCGAGAATAAAGTCAACAAAAGGTTACGCAGTAAATATATGTGGAAGAAGACATTAAAATCGTTAGGATTTAAACAATGTACATTCATCCCCACCAATGCATATTTATTTGTTAACGGATCGCTGCCGGAGAATAACATTTTAGTGTCAACTAGATAGCTGTATCTCTTAATGCCATCATTTTTTCGGCAAACATCTGTCCAGATTTATATCGGTGATATATTACTAAACGTTTTCGCTATACAATCCGACGTAAGAACGTATTAAAAGGTCAAAATAGCCGTCCTCATAACGACGAGAAGAAGGCGTGGGTGCAAGAGGCTGAGGGTCAGACTAAACCCATCAAACAGCACCCAGATTTACGCAGGTTGGGCAGATGAAAATCGAATCACAATATTTGGCATCGATAGATGACTTACCAATTCTAACGCAGGAAGGTTCTATGAGGACATGGGATAGTCTAGAAAAATTTTTACTTGGATATTCCGATCATGATCACCACATTGAAGACATTCAACAAGTCCAGCTTAGACGACACAATCAAGTCCTAGCCATCTGGTTTACCGTCCTTATATACTTCTGCCGCCTGAGAATTTCTCAGGCGGCATTTATATCAACTTCCACGACGTCTCAATGCCTGGTCTCATAGGTTTTACATCTCTTTCTCCCCGTACAGATTACGGCAAGTCTGTGCGGCTGGACGCTCTCGACCGTATGCGGGAAGCGCTCACTCATCGAGATTGGCTTGTCTCGGATGAGTTATTTTGCGATGAGCGTGTGTGTGCTACTCGGGTAGATACCCATCTGCTGCAACCCGACCCTCAGCCCTACCGCTCCGGCGATTTGTACGTGTGGTTGGATGGCGAACTCTACACGGGCAGTAACGCGACCGATCCCGCATTTCTAGCCGACGGATTTTGCGACAACATTGACCTTTCTTTTCTATGTAAGCTGGACGGTTATTTCACAGCCGCCGTATACGATAAATCCGGCAGCAAAATCCACCTGCTCACCGACCGCTATGGATTTCGTCAACTCTACTGGACTGTTGCTGAGGATCAGTTGTGGTGGGGCACTGAGTTGAAGGCAGCGTTGCACCTACCTGGGTTCCAACCGCGTGTGGACCGGGACGCACTTTCGCAGCATCTCGCGAGAGGATATCCTCCTGGCGATAAATCCTTGATCCAGAATATTGAACTTATTCCCGAGGGAACGATTCTCACATGGGATCTGCTAACTGGAGAATCGACCAGCCAACGCTACTGGGATTGGGACAGGGTAGGCAATATCACTCTTCCGAATGATCCTAGGGAAATGCTTGAGGAATGGGGGCGTCTTTTTGTCCGGGCAGTGGAGAAGCGGAGTATGAATGGCCGCGTAGGTGTGATGTTAAGCGGTGGTCTCGATTCGCGAGCCATATTGGCCGCAATGCCTGACAGCATTTCACCGTTGCATGCCGTCACGTTCGGAATTCGTGATGCGGCAGATGTGCGTATTGCCGCAAGGGCCGCGGCCGTGCGCGGAGCTGTTCATCACGTGCAAGAGCTCACTGTACACAACTGGCTGGCGCCACGCTTCGAAGGCGTCTGGTGGCAGGACGGACACCTGAATCTCATTGCCATGCACGGAATGGGTGGCTTTGACGAACGACGCGAATGGTTCGACATCAATCTCAGTGGTTTTCTCGGCGATGTGACCATGGGGGGTTCTTATAGCCGTAAGACTGGCGACCATGAGATCGACCTTATCCGTAATCGCGGTCGCCGCTTCATAGCCTATGGACTTAAATCGGCAACAACTTATTTTGAGAATCGCATCCCTTTTTTCGACAACGACCTGCTTGAGTACACATTATCGATCCCTGAATCTCAGCGTGCGCGCGATCACGTCTACGCCGACATGTTGCTGATGCGATTTCCTGATCTTTTCAAAAAGATTCCCTGGCAGGAGACGGGAGTGCCAATTACATGGCCGCTCCCAGTGGCGTACCAGTTTAAACGCTGGCAGAGTTTGTTTAATCGTGCATTGCACAAGGTGGGTGTGGGAGGAACAGGACATACCCAGTTCGCAGACTATAATGAGTGGCTGAGACAGGATCCAGCGAAATCACAAATCAGCAACATTCTAACCTCGAAGGATGCAATTTATCCGGAGTATGTTGACCGTGGAATCGTGATCCGTATGTGGGAGGAGTTGCAACGCGGGGTTCCGCGTTGTCTGGAAGTAGGACTATACGCAACCCTCGAAATCTGGCTACAGCAATTCTTCAATGCTCGCTACCGATCTTTGCCCACAGAAGACACTACGCTCTGACCGCCATCCAAATGCGTTCCATTCGATTGCGCTGCCATATCAGCAACATTCCGAAGTAAAGCACCATGCCACCGCTGCTGCATATCAATAACTCGACTAGTTGCGATGGCCATGTGATGTTGTGGCGTGCAAAATACATTGAAGCGCCTGTGATGGCGGCCGCTACCATAAAAGGCGCAATAGTGCCAAGGTACTCCTGCGGTTTCATCCCAACTAGCTTCCAGCGAAGGATGAATCCAATTGGAAACATTACACCTGCCCGCACAATCAACACCGCGATGGCGATGCCTAAAACCCCATACCTGAAAGCGATAGTAATGGCCGCGACGTCCAGAATGATGCGAATCACGTTTAGAATAAGCGAAATATCGGGCCTGCCCTTGGCCAGGAAGAGACTGCCCATCGGGTTGCCGAGACCAAGCACTATTCCGACGAACCCCAGAATTTGTAACAGTGGCGCGGATGGTCCCCATTGCGGCCCCATGGCGACGTGCAACGCCGGTCCGGCCAGCACTATCAGAACGGTATAGATCGGAATTAGCACCGCGCTGATCAACTCGAGTATTTGTAAAAAGCCGCTACGCAGTTGGTCGTTGCGTCCCTGAACCCTCGAAAAGACAGGAAATCCCACTCGCGTCACAATGGGGTTGATAATAAGGAAGGGTTTGAGAGACAGGTTATGCGCTACGTAGTAGAAGCCGAGCGGCCCAGCACCCAACATCGCGCCCAGAATAATCCGGTCGACCTGCGAACCCAGTTGGTTGAGAAAACGATCGCCCATCTGGAAAACGCCAAAGCGAAAGAATCGCCGGCATTCGCTCCAATGAAACGCCAGAGCCGGTCGCCAACGTTTCCAGCTAGCAGCGAAGAGTAACAGAGCTCGCATAATAGCGTTACTGATTAGTCCAAATATCAGTGAGCGCACACCGAGGCCGTTTAATCCGCAGGTCACACACACTGTCAAGCCCGTGAGCGACGAGGTCATCTCAATGATCGAAAGACGGCGGAATAGAAGTTCCTTCTCGTGCATCACCTGGAATTGCTGTGTCATTGGTGTTATGACAAACACTACTGACGCCATTCTGATCAGCGAAGTCAAGCGGGGTTCGCCATAAAGTTCAACTACAAGTGGAATCGTCAACCACACAATTCCAACCACGCCGACACCGGCGAAGACATTCAACCAGTAAAGACTAGACAACTCTCTCTTTGTAGCATTCTGGGAGTGAATTATTGCATTACTGATACCGGCATCGCCCAACGCGAAACCTAGGGCGACAACAGTTAGCACCATCCCCATTAACCCGAAATCTTCCGTGTCCAGTAGGCGCCCCATAACAAAAATCTGAAGGAGCTGGGCGGCGATACTCGCTCCAGTAGCCATGCTCATCCAGCGAGCACTTGAAGCTGCCTGCCTACGAAGGGCTGAAGTATTGTTTGAGCTCAAATCTGACACGGAGTTCGTTGCGGGTTGGTCCAATCGTGTCTATCTTGATTCTTGTATAAGCCCGAACACATGTTCCAGATTTTGTTTGGCACGGAGTTCACGGAAAGTCTTAAGTGTCGTTTCAAGCTGGAGCTTTGCATTTTTCTCGTTGGCAGTTTGTCGACACGCCTTCGTCAGAAGCATTCGTGTATGGGCGATGTAATAGGGAAGTTTCATGCAATTGAAGGTTGACCAGGCATCCTTCAGCAACCCATTTAGAAGTCCTGACAATTCGGGTTTTTAAGATATTTTGAAATTAGGATTTTTTTCATTGCCCAGTTAATTGCCGTTTGCCTTTGGTCTCTGAACGATGGCCTTGTGCATCCAAGAAAACCGTTCGTCCCTGAGTTTGCCTCGATCCAACAACCACGCAAGAAAGTTGTTTTGGGCGACCATCAGCTTTGCCGGATAACGAAAAATTGACCTCCCACACTTCATCACGATGTAGTAGCTGAATTCAGTAAGGAAAGTCGTCCAGAATCCAGACATCGGTTTAATATTGACGATTGAGAATCCTGCGTTGGTGAAAAGGTATTCGAGCCCAAAACGCGTATAACGTAGAAAGTCGCGTGGTTCCTCGTGCAAATGCCAGAACATTGGTACTGTAAATACACCATAGCCGCCCGGCTTAAGCACGCGGTACATTTCCTGCAAAGCTACTGCTGGATCTTCGATATGTTCCATTACGGCATTACAAAGAAGACTATCAAATGTCTGATCTTGAGCTGGAATGTCGTAACAGGTTCCGATCAGGTCAACGAGTGATTTGTCATGGGGGCATTCATCATGATCTAGCCCGATATGCTCATCCACAAAATCTCCCACTAGGATCGACTTGGCCTTGGTGCCACACCCTATATCGATCATTTTTCCCGAAAGGTAATCGTACGCCGACTCACGAATTTCGACTGCCCCAATTGTCACAACCCTATACGCGGGTGAAGTCATTTTGATTGAGCAACGGGAAAGATATTCTCTCTTCTTTTTTCTGGTTAGTCGTGGTGTCATTGTGCAGTGGATATATAGCAGAATGGGTTTTTTAGATAAAACGCCATAGTCTGTGTGTCTCCAAAAAACTTTCCAGCTGATCTAACATATCTGGCTTTGTCTTTTTTACCAAAACTGGTCGATTTATAGTCGATACTTGCAATTATTGAAGAGGTAATAATCTGAGACAGATTTCCTATTTGCAAACGTCAATTGCCTGTTCGCAAAAAGCGTGGGCAAGTTCGTTGACTTGGCCGGAAATCATGGCCTGAATATTTGTTATCTTCCTGTTCATTTCGTGGTCTAGGGAACCACGGACTTCAAAAGTTAAATTTGGATCATGGGATTCCCTTGTTACTAATGGAGTGCCAGATACACGGTAGAATTGAGTTGCAAGGGCTGATGAGAGTTGTAATGGTGCAGGGCAAAACTTTTCATAGTCGACAAAAATTATGCCAAGCTGCAATTTCTTGTTGGCGATTTCAACAAACCGGTTACAAAAGAGATACTGAAAAACAACCAATTCGAGTTCGTCGCGAAAATCAAATAGAATCAACGATTTTTCCGGTGCAACGGACCAAAACTGATCTGGGGGTACACCATTTTCCGCGCGACCCTTCAACACGGATAAGACAGTTGCCGTGATGTCCCTCGTAACATGGATGAACAAGGCATTTCGAAAAATATATTGGAGTTCGATGATGCGAAGGGTGTTGGAATTGTTTTTGTTAAGGAATGGCCGGTCGTTATAAAATCGCTCAAATAGCCCTACCAAGCGAGGTGCCTTTCGCAGATGGTCTAACTTCGTTTTTCTAGGGTTCATGAAATAGGAAAACCACCTGTGGAAGATCTGCCAACCGTCGCTTGGTGCACATTTTCCAGGAATATCACCGTAACGACTATCGAAGTTTTTGGACGGCGGGTCACAGTCGCAATTTAATCGGGCCGCCAAATAGGGCCACGTCGAGCAATGGCGAGCTACATTGGGAAAATAGGAAGTCTGAAAGTGATGAATGAGATGCTGAAAAACAACCGTGGTACCTGTTCTGCACGAACCTGTAATGAAAATCGGCGGATGTTGATTCGGTCGAGCGCGGTTTACCAGTGTGTTTTCTAGATGGCTAAGACCGCGACGTTTGACCTTTTCATATAGGCTCATTTGCGCCAACCTAATCTTTGCTTGAAAACCTTTCGAGCAAGAGTGAGATATTTCGAGGTAAATTGAACATTCGGTGTTGCCAAGACTTGCGTGCCAAAGCTGGATTTGAATTTGCGAATGCCTTCCAGATCCCCACTCGGATTAAAGTCGAACCACTGAAGCGTGTGATCGCAATAATGTCGAATTGCCTCTCGCATAAGCAGATGAACGGGACGTTGAGACATGAAAGCTTCAAGCACGGCGCCATGCCAATAATTCACAATGCGTTGCGCGGAAAAGCATAACACTCCTGCGACGATGCGGCCATCAAGGATAGCAATCCAAAGGGCAATGGCAGAATTCGTAATAGACTGGTTGTAAATTGCCTCAAAAAATTCCACCGGATATCGTGATGTGGCCGTGTCTCCCCAACGCCGTAAGCTGTCTTCGTAAACTCCGAAGTATTCCAACCAATCATTCCAGCTTGACGCGAGTCGTACCTCGATACCAGCTTTTTCACCTTTATTTGACGATCGTTTGTGTCCATTTGACCAGGTTCGAAAAATATCGTCGAATTTTCGGTCGATTCGTAAGGCCTGAGTTGTGTCAGGCATCAATCGGTTGGCAAGCAAGTTGTTACTGTGAGACAGCAGATTCTTATCATAGGGGTTGAGTCGCCAGAGGACTACGCTTCCACGCTTCAAGGTTTGTTGCACAAGCGCCGAAAGATGTTGCTCAGCTAGCGGACCGTCACTGAGCCAGCCTCCATATGTTCCTTGGGGACTGAGTATCGCTACCTTGTACAGTCGACGTTTATTCAGCAGGGCGAATGGCAAAAAAACCTGCTTGCCGTCGTCAAATGTATATTTTAAACATCTAATACGACCGATGCTATTCAAACAAATCCGAAACCAGGCAGGTGAATGAAAAAAGGTTCCATATTGGCAGTTTTGCCACGATAATTGCCACTCGTCTTCGGAAGCTTCATCAACTGACCGAATTTTTATTCTGCTTGCCAATTTTCCCCCTAACCAAAAAAGCGCGATCGAAATTTAAAGCCTTCGATTTGTCTTTAATTACTCGTCCCAAGTCGTCCCCATGAATTTTAACCGACATTGGGGTTTTGTTGACTTGCTGTCTGACTCGAGTTGTCTACGGCACGGAGGCTGGGAACAAACCAAACCGATTCTAATAAAAACGGTGATCTGCGACCTCAAAATGGTGTGCGTCAAATCGAATCCTCTGCCCTATCCTCTCCTATATTTTGATCGCTTGCGTGACCGCTTCGATCACATCTTCCACGTCCCTATCAAAAAGTTTGGCTGAAATCGGCAAGCTCACAGTCTGTCGGCCTATCTTCATGGCATGGGGGTAGGCTTCGGGGCTCCAACCAAATGTCTTTTGATAGTAGGGATGTTCTGGGATACTAAGATAGTGTACACCGATTCCAATCTTCGTCCCCGTCATAGCACTTAAGAAAGCATCGCGGCTAATCCTGGTTTTCTTTTCATCAATAAGGACGGTATAGAGATGATACGCATGCCGTGTATGGGGTTCAACTGATTCAGGGATGGTAATGGGAAGGGCCTTGAATGCGTGGTTGTATTTCTGCCAGATGGCCTCTCGCCTCTTCCAACACTGTTCGATTCGCTTTAATTGGTGAATCCCGATGGCAGCCTGGATGTCCATCATGTTGTATTTGAAGCCGCATTCCGTCACGGCGTAGTGTTTGTACCCGGCGTCGCTGAAGCGGCTCCAGGCATCTTGGGACATGCCATGCAAAGCCAAGGTCTTAATCCGTGCGATGTCATCGCCCTTTCGTGCGATAACCATCCCGCCCTCTCCGGTGACGATGTTCTTCGTAACATAGAAGGAGAAGCAACCAAAGTCGCCGAAGGTCCCCGCCTTGCGTCCTTTATATTCAGTCTCGATGGCATGGGCGCAATCTTCGATGACCTTGAGTTGATGACGCCCAGCGATATCCATGACCGCATCCATGTCGCATGGTCGCCCGGCAAAATGCACAGGTACGATGGCACGGGTTCGTGGTGTGATACGTCGCTCGATGTCATTTGGGTCAATGTTCATAGTGTGCGCATCCACATCCGCAAGCACGGGGGTTGCACCTGAATGGATTATCGCGTTGATCGTCGCGCAAAAAGTCAGGGCAGTGGTGATGACTTCATCTCCCCGGCCAAGTCCGGCCGCGAGTATACTGAGGTGTAGGGCGGCCGTGCAGGAGTTGACGGCGGCTGTGTACGGCATCCCCTTGTAACCTGCGAAATCTGTTTCAAATCGCGCCACTTTTGGCCCCGTCCCGAGCCAGCCGGATCGCATAGAGGCCACAACTTCTGCTATTTCGTCTTCTTCAATCGCAGGGGCACCAAAGACTAGGAAAGAATCTCTATTCATATTTCTGATTACTACCTTATAGCTAAAATTTTGGTCTGTGTTTTCGTAAAGTTGTGATTGCGAGGCAAGGTTTTCGATTTAAGAACATCAATCCTTGTCTCTTTTCAAAGTATACTTGAGTGGGCCACTCTAGGTCTGACCACCAGGCGTGAGGGGCCCTGAGATCAGTCTCGTGGATTCTCAATCACGCGGAGGCCGTATCGAGTTCACCATACATAGCAGCGAGCCGCATTCCTTGCGTCATGGCATTAAACTCTGTCTCAATGTGTTCTCGGCCTGCGTTGCCCATAGGACCCCAGCGATCGGGATACTCGGCTAAATACTGGAGATGCCCAACCAACGCAGTGACATCATGCTCTTCTGCCAACAACCCGGATACACCGTTCAGGACCACATTGGGAATGTCGCAATGTGTCGTAGCGACGACAGGCATGCCGGTGGCAGACATTTCGATGATGGACACGGGAGCGCCACCCTCTGTGTCGCCATCCTCGGCTGTTACGCTGGGGGAGAGGAATATATGATGTTTGTATGCTTCAGCAAACAGAACTGCATGCGGTTGAAAGCCTAGAAAGCGGACTCGCGTTGAGAGGTTGTAGTCGGCAATAATTTTTCGGATGCGTTCTTCTTCCACTAGGCTGCGAGACTCGCCGGTTGTTCCACCGATGACGGTGGCCTCCACTTTAACAGCACGATTCAATTCGCCTACGGCACGGAGTGCATCGGGTATGCCTTTTTTTTCCCGGAATGTCCCTGCAATGAGTATGCGTAGCGGCTCGCCTTCGGTTCGGTTTCGTGGATGATAGGCGATCTGCTCTACTGCCACGCCAAGATGGTGGACTTGCACCTTGTGTTCTGGGCATCCCAATTGCACGATGCTCGACGCCATGTAGGGGCCTTCGCAGAAGACGCGATCCACAGAGGCGAAAAGTTCAGCGTAGCGATAGTGCCAGCGCGGGTCAGTACGAGGCAGGCGATTGACATCGTGGCCGTAAAATGTGGCGACATGCTTTAGGCCGCCATGTTTGGCGATACCAATGTCCTGCCACGCGATGTCTCCGAAATGCGAATGAACAATCTGCGCGCCTATACTTCTTGCCACCCGTAACTTGAACCCTGAATAGTTACGTAGTCCAAGCTTGCGTAACCATCCTTCCCACTTTAATTTATAGCCACGCCCTTGATAGAGGGTATGCAATTTTTCAAATGGGAAATGTTCAAGATTTTCTCGCCTTTCGCTGACGGCATGGGAGAGGATGCTCGAAGGCAGATAGCAAATTTGGTTGTAGAGCCAGGTTTCCGTGAGGGGAAGCCAATTCTCGAGGGAATGCAATACAGTCAAACCAGCGAAATCAGCAACCGCAGTTGGCTCTATCGCGCGCGTGGAAGACGGATCTTTTGTGGCTGTGATACTAAAGGGCATAGGAACGGCCGTCATTAATTTATTAGGGCCTCATTCGGATTCTAAGCACTTGCCGATATTGATGCATCCGAGCTTGGTCCTCGTACTTCAAGTAAGTACGGGAAGAATTTTTTTGTACTGATTTTGACGGCTGTAAGTGGAGAGCTTTTTAGAATCGACTCGAGGCATTTGTTTGTGTGTCCAATCTGCGAATATAGTTGACAAGGTGGTAGCTATTTCCTTTTTGCTAGAACCATCTGCAGTGTATCCGATCCCTTCGTCCTTAACTATTCGCCTAGCCTCCATCCCAACGGGTCCGAGAGCAAGAATGGGTCGCTCGGCTAACATATATTCAAATAGTTTCCCTGGTATGACCTCGTTGCTACCCTGTTCTTGCGTGTGCAAAAGCATCAGAATATCCATCTCATGCATTCGACGCAATGCCTCGTCGTGGGGCAAGTTTTTGTAGATCTCCAAACGCCCTTTCAATCTCTTGCCCCAATCTTCACTCAAATTAATGTCGCCGTAAAAAATGACTTTAATGGGAATTTGGCTCTCTTCTACGGCTTCGAGGAATGTCGTTGGATTTCGGTAAGAAGTGGGAAAATCACTGATTCCACCGAAGTAACCGATCGTAACGTCCTCCGTCCTGGACATTTTTCCCATAGGTTCAAGGGCCATTTTTTCGTCGAAGCCATTCATGACCAATGTGGCTTTGGAGCTAACATTGAAAAACATGCTGTTGAGTTGGGAGAGTACAGGTGCCGATTGGTAGGTAATGTGATCGGCCGCCTTGAGAGCAGAGGCTTCCATTCTTTGGCTGACCCAGCGGCTGATTGGATTTTTGGGGGCGAATATACCCAGTGTGTTCCAGCTGTCCCTGTAATCAAATACGTAATTGATACGAACTCCCATCCGCTTTTTGAGAACGTATCCGACGGCTTGCGTACTATGTGGGGGTGAGCTAACCAAAATATTCCGGATGTTGAAACGCTCGGCGACCTCTTGCGCACCGTTAGCAAGACTGTGTGCAAAAAGTATCCCTGTGTCAGGTATGATTAATGTGTGGGCTAAGGTTAAGAAATTTTTTATTGCCCAGCCTTTGGCATCTTTTTTCTCACCTGTAGGGGTGCTACAGGTGGTCGACTGTTGTTTAATCCATTTGCGTGTGCTGTATCGCTGGAAGCGATCCGGTACATAGTGGAGCTTGAATTGCCTAAGCGTCGATTCGTAGCCGAACGTGCTAACCGGTTCTCCTTCGGCCGCAAGTATGTGTACTTCGTAGCCTCTGTCCACCAGAAAATCTCCTAGCTTTAGCATGCGCAAAACAGAGCCAACGGAATAGGCATAGGGCAGGAAATCGCGGATTATGATTAATATTCGTTTAGGCATAACCTACCTTATAGTGTAGTGCCCTCTCGGAATCAAGCCACCAATGAATCCTGTTTCCGCCCATATTGACGAGGGCTTCGGTACTTCAGTGCTTGATGCGGTCGGTCTTCGTTTTACCATTGCATCCAGGTGTTGATCTGCTGCGCATCTTCAAATGTCTCAAAATCGTGTTGCCGGAGAACCTCTTCTTTGAGGCTCCGAAAGAACAGCTCAAGCAACCTATTTTGTTGCTGGGTATCGGGGGTCATAAACAATTGAAATAAACGATAGTCGCAACAAGCTTGCCGAAGGTCTCGCTCTGGAAAATGAATTCATTATCACTTCAAAGGGCCGAAGTGGCCGTGACAAGGCAGAGAGTGCGGAGACGAGGCAAACAGGCCGCTTCAAATGTCCGTTCCGCCTGCTTCGCGCGTCCTCGTAAGGCGAACCCATTCCCCATAATCTGACAATCATGACAATCGATCGCGGCTGTCAAATGTCCCCAGCCGTTCTGCCTAAAGGGGATATGCTTCACATTCATGGCCCAGGGATGTTTCTGCACAAAAAGTGTTACTCAACAGTATTAAACTTACTTCGTAAAGAAACTTCTCCGGGCAACACAAATGAATCCGATGAGGGCAGTGCCAAGCAGCAAAATGGAAGGTGGTATGGGAGTAGGAGCAAATCCATCAATGATTCCGCTGACATCGAGAGAAGTCGAAGGCATAATGAACTCTTGAATTCCCAGGCTTGTTTCACTCTTAATGATTGGCAGGTTGATGGGAGTGGAGTTCAACTTAGAATTAAAACTTCCTTCAGAACCTGTCCTCTCAAACACCATAACTTCAAATGAACCTACCTTCCCATTGTTATTTTCTACTGTATCCACAATAATGGAGAGATTGTCGATTAACGCCAATGCCACATTAAAAGGGAGTAAAATACTAAGAACCGAAACTAAATAAAGGACAACCCTCAATTTTCGTTTCATGAAAATTCTCCAAATTTGTATAGCGCTAACAACAACATTAGAAAATAAACAAGGTAACGCTCGTACCTAATCCGGCACTTCTTGAGGCAGCCTGTTCAATTTCCAGAGCGATCCCCTGCGAAAATGCATAAAAAATTCCCGGCCGTCAGACAAAACAATCGAATGCCCTGCACTGATTAAAAAACAAATTTTGAATCTGAGGATTACCTACCTTGAGATTTCCGTCGAAACATCGGGTAACACATCTTCAGTTCTATAAGGATTTGAGTTGGAAAAGGTGGAGATGAATTGAGGAATATGAAAAGAATGGTATGGAATGAAGATTGAATCCATTGCACTTATGAAAGTTAAAAATAAATGAATATAAGATTAAACAATTAAGTGCAACGCCTGATCAAATATACACAAATTGAATCGCACAAATCAACGATTAATTAAAAGGAACTGGCACTAACATTAAAGCGAGCAAAATATATACCGAATAGGGAACGAGAAAACCGTGCAAACAATTTTACATTAATAACATATAGTTATATAGAAATTTCAAAAAAACTTCCATTTAAGTACAAAAGTATTATGTATTAATAAAGCAACAGCAATATTACGTAACAATAGCAATCACTCAATTTATCTCAGCCATATATCAAATATTTTCAATGGTTTTTTGCCATTGCCTAGGACATTTAGCTACGTAGGTTTATACCTACAATAAATGGTTGAAATCCTTCCCTGAAATCAATTCCCTGCAGTAGAAGTCACCGGCATCCAGTCGATCTTCATTAATCGTTAATGAGGAATTTGTATATCCCATGAAATGGTGGGATCAAACAGAATGTATGGTTCCGGCCTTACAGCACTATTATGTTTTCTGTATTGCCGGGTTTCGGCCCGGCAACCGAGGTTCTACCTGATGCAACTCAAAGAGCGCGACCATTGATGTATAGGCAAAAGGAGCCAAAATCATTGGCTCCCCGTCCGATCTTATTGCATAAGGTGGACACAAGCCATGGTAGGACAGAATAACTCGCTCCGCTCAGACAAGCTTCGTCGGTTGTTCCATCGTTGACTGTAACTTCAACTTCAAGGTCCCGATTTAATTCCTCCACGGCGGAGTGCATACGGTATACTCTTTTTCTTTGAACGTTACAGCATTGCGTGTACTCAATGATTCGCCTGGGGTTCGGTTTCGTGCATGATTGGCGATCTGATCTACTGCCACGCCAATATGGTGGACCTGAACCTTGTCTTCTGGACATCCCATCCCAATCGCATGCCGCTCGACGCCATGTAGGGGCCTGCGCAGAAAACGCGTTCTACAGACGCGTAGAGTTCGGCGTAACGGTGGTCCGGCGCGGATCAGTATGAGGCAAGGGATAGACATCCAGGCCGTGAAAAATCGCGACATGCTTTAGGGCGCCATACTTGGCCATAGCAATATCCTCCCAAGCAAGGGAATGCAATACAGTCAATATAGAGAAATCTGCTATGGCAGATGGCTCTATCGCCCGCGGGAAAGACGAATTGTTGCAGTGGTGTAAGCAGGTATAGAAACGGTACTTATCAATTTAGGAGGCAATTCAGGTTAGTGCGTACTTGAGGGAATGGATGCATCGCAGCCCAATTCTTGTACATCAAGCAAATAGGGCAAAATTTTCCTGTATTGGTTTTGACGACTATAAGTGGAGAGTTTTTTTGCATCGACCTCTGGAAGTCGCTTCTCCTTCCAATCTGAATATATAGTTAGCAGTGTTCTCTCTATCTCATTTTTATTTGAGGCATCTGCGGTATATCCGATGCCCTCGTCCTTAACTATTCGCCTAGATTCCATTCCATCGGGTCCAAGAGCAAGAATGGGTCGCTCGGCAAAAATATATTCAAATAGTTTCCCTGGAATCACCTCATCACTACCCTGTTCTTGCGAATGCAAGAGCATCAAGATATCCATTTCACTCATTCGATGCAACGCCTCGTCGTGTGACACGCTTCCATAAATCTCAAGTTTTTCACCTAATCTCTTATCCCAATTTCCTCTCAGATTAATGTCACCGAAGAAGATGACCTTCATCGGAAGTTTGGTGGATTCTACAGCTTCAAAAAATGTTGTCGGATTACGGTAAGAGGAGGGTATGTCATTAATCGCGCCGAAATAGCCAATAGTGATTGTATCCGATCCTGTCTTTAATGCTGAGCGCTTAATAGACATTTTTTCGTCGAATCCATTCATAACCAATGTGGCTTTAGAGCTAACATTGAAGAACATGCTGTTGAGCTTTGTAAGCACCGGTGCAGACTGATAGGTAATGTGGTCGGCCGCGTTGAGAGCAGAGGCTTCCATTCGTTGGCTGATCCAACGGGTGACTGGATTTTTTGCGGCGAATATACCCAGGGTGTTCCAGCTGTCTCGATAATCTAAGATGTAATTAATACGAGGTCCCATCCGTTGTTTCAGAATGTATCCAACAGCTTGCGTGCTATGTGGTGGTGAACTGACGATCACGTTCCGTATATTGAAGCGTTCGGCGATGGTTTGCGCTGCGTCAGCAAGATTATGGGCATAGAGTAGACCTCCATCAGGAATGATACTCTTGTAAGTATAGGCCAGCAGTCTTGTTTTTACCCATCTTGCCGCAGATTCTTTGGCCACTGTATCCGAATCCCTTGTGATAGTCTGTTGTCTGATCCAGAATCTGGTGGCGTATCTCTGGAAACGGTCAGGCACATAGTGGAGCTTGAATCGGCTGAGTGTCGCATCGTATCCGAATGTGCTAACCGGTTCTCCTTCGGCCGCAAGTACGTGTACTTCGTAGCCACTGTCCACCAGAAAATCTCCTAGCTTTAGCATGCGCAAAACGGAGCCAAGGGAATTCGCATAGGGCGGGAAATCGCGGGCTATGATTAATATTCGTTTGGGCATGACCTACCTTATAGTGTAGTGCCCTCCCGGAATCAAGCCACCAATGAATCCTGTTTGAGGGTTTCCTAAGTATCTGACTAACCGATGGTATCGTCATCCTGGACACAGATCCTTCGCTGCGCTGAGGATGACCATTTGGATAGGGCATCAGCATTCACCTCCCTTCTTTCATCACCACCGGTCCGGGGGAAAAGGCTGGTTGGAGGGACTTAGGGACCTCCACATCTGCAACACAGGATGTGCTGAGGCGTAATGGGCATTAACCGGTTGAGCGGCAACAAACGATTGTGCCCCACACAGCAGGGAAGATTTCGGAAATCATTTGGAAGGACGATTTAATTCATGACGATTAGGGGTTGGCAATGTTTTCCTGACACAGACTGTGGGATTAACGATCAAATCCTGGATGTTCACCTTCTTCAACTGTCATGTCTAGCTTAGGATGCTGAGCCGGGGATTGCGATGAGTCATTCCGGAGGATCCGGAGACCATCCTCCTCCCAACGATTTATAGAGTTGTACGATCGACACCGAATGGAGACAGTGGGGGGACGTGAGTTCCAGTTCGGCAACGAACAAGTCTCGTTTGATGAATTATGATCTTTTAAGCACTTGCTCTAGGTGCTCGACGATTCGCAGAGCCGTCTTGCCATCCCATTTTGGAGGGATGGACCCTTTTTTCCATTGGCCCGCTAACAATCGTGCCAGCGCCGGCGGCAGCTTGCTTGGATCAGTCCCAATGAGTTCGTTGGTTCCAATCGTAATGGTCTCGGGGCGTTCCGTATTGTCACGCAATGTCAAGCACGGCACGCCCAACACGGTGGTCTCCTCGGTAATACCTCCGGAATCGGTAATCACCCCACGAGCATGTTTCACCAGATAGTTGAATTCCAAATAGCCC
>BQIZ01000001.1 GCA_021604365.1 Nitrospirales bacterium | reverse complement strand
ATGACCACAAACCACCCTTTGAAACTAGGGGGTACGGATCTCACCACTTTCCCGATCCAACGCCTGAATCACCTCTGTAGATATGTCCAGGCCAGTTTGATAAAACAAGGTGCCAGAATTCACTCCATATTCTAAGACCAGACTTAATCCACGTTGACCGGCGACTTCCGCTACCACCTTTTGCACCTGAAGGCGAAATTCGTTTTGCAATTCGCGTTGTCTTTCTTGAACTTCTCTGTTTAAATCGGCGACTTTTTGTTGATATCCAGCCATTTTTGCCCTAAACTGTTCCTCCTTCCGATCCCTTGCCTCCTGACTCAATACCGTACTTTGCGCCATTAATTCACTTTCCAACTTTCGTAATTCCCTTTGCTCTAATTCCACAAGCGTCTGTCGATCCTTCATGAAGGCATTCAAGGCATCCGACAACCGTTTGCCTTTGACCGTCTCAGCCAATACCCGCTGAGGATCAACGACGCCGACAGGAAGATCCGATGGTTTATTTGGGCCCGTACCCGCGCATCCCCAGGCAAGACTGAGGACTAAACTTCCAAGAACCACCCACTTGCCCATACCTTCAACATCTTTACTACTTCTCATATATTTCTCTCTATCCCTCCTAACCATCCAAGCTTCTTTTCCAGAATTCATCTAAAAAACCGATCCAACAGAAAATTCAAATACCCACTTTCTGTCATCCTTTGGACCATCAATAGGACGGCCATACGCCGCCCGAAGAGGCCCAAATGGTGAAATCCATCGCACTTCCATGCCCGCAGCCATTCGAAGATCAAGATCCAATTTATCTCCCTGGGAAAATCCTCTTCCATAGTCGAAAAAGAGAACCCCGTTCAACTTGGCATCAGGCAGCACCGGAAAAATTAAATCATTATTAAAAATGATTTGTTTATTGCCTCCTTCAGGATCGTTTCCATCGGTTACCGGTCCGGCACGGCCGTATTTAAACCCCCGCACAGTGTTAATGCCTCCCACGTAAAAGAACTCAGGAATAGGAAAGTCTGACCCATTAAATCCGTCGCCATACCCAATACGACCTCGAATCGAATGACGCAAATCCCAAAAGGGGAGAGGCGTAAATTTCATGGCATCAAACGCCATACTATAAAAATTATTTGATCCTCCAAGGGCATCAGTTCCAAAACTCGCGCGGACACCGATTCGAGTGCCCCGCCGGGGATCTAGGTAATAATCACGCGAGTCCCGGAATAAACTGGCACGAAATCCAGTTGTGGATTGCGAGCCTTCCTGGTCCTTAATCAGATCGTTTGCATCAGAGTCCACATCATCAATTTTGATCTTTTCAGCCACAAGGGTAAAGGTCCCTGTCAAGTATTCGGAAAACCCCCGACCAAACGTCAAATTCGCACCCTGCTTTTTTTCGAGGTACGTCAAGTAATTTGTGCGAGAGCTGAACAAATCGGCTTGACCGGAGGTTAACGTATCAAAAATGGCCGGATTTCGAAAGGTAATCGTCCCAATAGTTCGTCGCCCTCCCACCTGCCCTCGAATCCTGGCTAAATACCCCCGCCCGAATAAATTCCCCTCGGTGATATCCGCAATTAACGTAAATTGATCTAACGTGCTGAACCCCCCACCAATGCTGAAGGAGCCGGTCGGTTTTTCCTTCACCTTGACGTCTAAGTCCACCTCTCCCGGAGCAATTTGTTTCGGAAGGATTTCGACTGTTTCGAAAAAATTCAAATTATTGAGGCGTTCGAAACTTCGCTTTATTCCCGGGGAATCGATCATATCCCGTTCATCCACCCGCAATTCACGCCGGATCACATTGTCCCGAGTCTTATTATTCCCGGTAATGCGGATATCACGAATCCGGACCATTTCGCCTTCCTCAATAGAGAAACCAATACGAGTGCTCCGAGTGGGCGGATCCGGCTCTACCGAAGGATTAGCTTCGGCAAATGCGTAACCACGACTGCCGTATAAATCCGTCAGGCGGGTAATCTCATCACGGATTTTGGCCCGCTGAAATACCTCACCAGGCTCAATGATCAAACCTTCCCGCAATTCTGCATCCGAGAAGAGTGTATTTCCCGTATATTGGATTTGACTCACCACATAGGGCTCTCCTTCGACAATCGGAAATACCAGAGTAAACCATTCCTTCGTCTCATCCAAATCCATTCGAGGCATCCCGACTTGAACATCTAAATAGCCTTTATTGAGATACACTTCTTTTATCCGTTCGACATCATTGGGAAGCTCATCGCGGTGGAGAATGCCGGCATCCGAAAAAATTGACCAGGGCCATGAATATTCTCGATTGGCCATAAACGACGTCAATTCCTTCTTCTGAATGACATTCCGGCCCTCAAACACGATCGTGCGAATATGGGCTTGGGTTCCTTCTTCGATGTAATAGGTCAATCGTACTTGATTATTCTCGACAATATCAGTGATAGGAATAATTTGAGCATGGTAAAAACCCTTGTCGTGATATAACTGCCGGAAATTTTCTACAGAAATTTTTACCTGTTCTTTATCTAAAAACACTTGATTTCTTATGACATTTTTTTCGTTAAGCTTATCGTCTGACAACTCTTCATTTCCATCAAACACCACTTCGATGGTAAACGGCTTCTCCTTCACACGAAAAACCACGAGGACTCCTTCGGCCCTGACTTCGGTTGAGACTTCGACTTCTTCAAAAAAACCCATCCCATAAATGAGCTGAATTTGTTCACGAATAGACTCTTGGGTAAATGGATCCCCTGGTTTGATGGATAATTTCCCTAAAATGGCTTGCTCCTCAATGTGCTGGTTACCTTCAACCTTAATGACCTCAATTTGGGATTGGGAAGATTGAGCCAACACAGGCCTCTCAAACGAAAGTGTTCCCAAAACGAAAAGGCCGACAAGGAGAAAAAAGCCGCCAGCAGGTAAGGGAGAAATTCGAAAACGCTTCCTCTTTTGCCCAAGACCAAGTGACCGAAACAGCACTAGATCCATGAAGCATCTCTGAAGCGATGGTAAAAACAAGAAGGGTGTATCACAGAAAAATTGTATGGTCAGCGGGACAGCAGAATTGCCCCTTCAATTTGTTCCCCAACAGTTAAACCTTTGAGATGTTAATGAAATGGGGAGGAAGCCTGGGAAATGAGAAGAAAATCATCATGTTGGGATCAAGGTGCCAGATTATATTCGTGGCAGGATTCCTTGTAAAGGCAACAGGCTATGCACGCTCTACTCCCAGAGACATTCCGAGCAGTGAACGGGCATAAACCTTGACAACATTTTTCACCTTCTCCTAGTATCAAAATCATTGAAAATCATCCAGCTATTCTCAAACAACGAAGTATTGGATTTCACTCAGGGACCCATTCCTAACCTCGGACTATCTTCGGCACTGGCTGTGGAAGCCTGGACTATTATTCCGTTTACATTGTGTCCGAAATGATCCTTGCTATGTTTGACAGGGGCTCCTTGCGCATGAAGAAGTTCAGCGAAACACGGTTCATCATTCTTGCCATATCTTGGCTTAACCTATTCGTTCATCGTTAAAAATAAAACTGATGACTGAAGACTACCAGGAGATTCCCACACCTTCCATTGACCAGATCCCAGATGAATTACCACTCCTGCCTGTACGGGATATTGTCGTCTTTCCCTATATGGTGCTTCCCCTCTTTGTTGGGCGTAACATTTCTATTAAGGCCATTGAAGCCTCTCTCCTCTCTTCCAACCGCTTAATTTTCTTAACTACCCAAAAAAATCAAGAGGTGGAAGTACCGGAGACTCAAGACCTCTATCAAGTGGGAACAGTCGGTGTCATCATGCGCATGCTGAAACTTCCGGATGCCCGTATTAAAATACTCATTCAGGGGCTCACCAAAGCCCGCGTTCAAGAATTCACCCAAACCAATCCATTTTTCTCTGCCCGCATCGAAACCTGCACAGAATTGTCCACAGCGCTTCCTTCATTGGAAAAAGAAGCCACCGTGCGTTCCACCCGAGAAGCATTAGGTAAAGTCATCGGATTAGGAAAAATATTCATGCCGGATGTGCTCACCGTCATTGAAAACCTGGACGATCCTGGGCGTCTGGCAGACATTATCTCCTCTAATCTGGGGCTCAACGTTGAGACCACACAGGGAGTCCTTGAAATTGAAGACCCCCTTCTCCGTCTGAGGCGTGTCAATGAGATCCTGGGAAACGAGCAAGACGTTTTGTCCATGCAACAGAAAATCCAAACTGAAGCCAAGGGCGAAATGGATAAGACGCAACGCGAATACTTCCTTCGTGAACAACTCAAGGCGATCCAAAAAGAGTTGGGAGACCTTGATGACCGATCCGAAGAAGTGGCTGAATTTCGTCGAAAAATTCAAGAAGCCATCATGCCGGACAAGGTCCTGAAAGAGGCGGAGAAGCAACTGAAACGTCTAGAAAAAATGCACCAGGATACGGCCGAGGCCGGGACGATCAGAACGTATTTGGAATGGATGGTTGAATTACCGTGGAATCATCATTCTGAGGATAACCTCAACATTCCACAGGCAAGCCAAGTGCTGCATGATGATCACTACGACCTGGAACGGGTCAAGGAACGAATTCTGGAATATCTCGCAGTCCGCAAACTCAAAGCCAATATGAAAGGGCCTATCTTGTGTTTTGTGGGCCCTCCTGGAGTCGGAAAAACTTCCTTAGGTAAATCGATTGCTCGTGCCATGGGTCGAGAATTCGTTCGCATGAGTTTAGGTGGAACACGAGACGAAGCCGAAATTCGCGGGCATCGCCGAACCTATGTCGGAGCTTTGCCGGGGAGAATTGTTCAGGGGATCAAGCAGGCCGGAACCAATAACCCCGTGTTCATGTTGGATGAAGTCGATAAGATCGGGACAGATTTCCGCGGGGATCCGTCGGCGGCCCTGCTCGAGGTTCTAGATCCCGAACAGAATCATGCCTTTATGGACCACTATCTCGGGGTACCCGTTGACCTGAGTAAAGTGATGTTTATTACGACCGCAAATTTAACAGACCCCATTCTCTCCGCACTACGGGACCGAATGGAGATCATTGAAATTCCAGGGTATTCAGAGGAAGAAAAGCTTGGCATTGCGCAACGCTATTTGATCCCCCGACAGTTAGAAGAACACGGGATTACGGAGGAGCATTTACTCCTCACCGATCCGTGCTTGGCACGCATCATCTCTCAATATACCAGGGAGGCCGGAGTTCGCAATCTAGAGCGCGAACTCGCGAATGTGATGCGAAAAGTAGCCAAATACATTGCCGAAGGAAAGATAAAACAGCATCAGGTCACACCTCGAAACCTCAACCGCTATCTAGGCGTGCCCAAATATGTGCCGGATCAGGAGCAGGAGAAAGATGAAGTCGGCATCTCAACAGGACTCGCATGGACAGAAACCGGCGGAGATGTCCTGTACGTTGAGACCTCGGCCATCAAGGGGAAAGGCCTTCTAACCTTAACAGGCCATCTCGGGGAAGTCATGAAAGAATCTGCCCATGCCGCACTTACGTATATCCGCTCCCAGGCCAAGTCACTGGGAATCGATCCTGACATCTTCGCCAAACAAGACATCCACGTTCACGTACCTGCCGGCGCGATACCCAAGGACGGGCCTTCAGCAGGCATCACCATCGCCACGGCACTTGCGTCCTGCCTCACCAACCAACCCGTCAAACGAGACTTGGCGATGACAGGAGAAGTCACGCTTCGCGGCAGAATACTGGCCATTGGCGGGTTAAAAGAAAAAGTTCTCGCCGCTAAACGGGCCCATATCCAAACCATTGTCATGCCTAAAAGAAATCAAAAAGACCTGAATGATATTCCCAAACATTTATTGCGAGGCCTTCAGTTTATTTATGTCGAGAATATGTCGGAAGTTCTCAAAGTCGCCCTTCGCCCTAAAAATCGACACACTCTGAACTCGGCAATAACTCATGGAAATAATTCTTCCGGCCGTCGAAAAAAGGTGGCCTCGTCGGTCACCCGTCGCCCTTTACGACAAACCGTCCCCAAGACACGCTGATTTTTATCATGTCTCCTTCCCGCCGCCAGGCGCCCGTGTCAAAAATAGGGGAATTCCAACTCATCCGCGCCCTGAATCGTGGATTTTCCCCACCCGGTTCTAGGACACTCATTGGCCTGGGAGACGATGCCGCACTTCTGGCTCATCCTTCATCTACCCATATTGTCATATCTACGGACCTACTCGTTGAAGGCATTCATTTTTCAAACAATACCGCTTCATTTTATGACATAGGCTACAAGGCTGCCGTGGCCAATCTCAGCGACATTGCCGCAATGGGAGCCACTCCCACCTATATACTGGTGGCTGTGGCCCTTCCCTCCTATGTGAGATTTGGGGACTGGAAAGACCTGTATCGTGGGCTTTCCGTTCCTTGCAAGTCGCATGGGGTTCAACTCGTGGGGGGGGATACTTCAGCCTCACATTCTTCTCTATTTCTGTCAATCACCATACTAGGACAGGTTGAACCCGGTCATGCATTAACACGAGGTGGGGCTAAGGAAGGAGATATTATCTATGTCAGTGGATCATTGGGTAACTCGGCTGCTGGTTTGGCATGCCTGACACATCAAGGGTCTCGTGGAAAGATTTCGAACCTGCGGCAACCCATGAAGTTTTTAGTTCGGCACCATCTCCAACCCACCCCTCGTATTGCATTAGGACGGTTGCTGTCTTCCCGCCGTTTGGCTTCGGCGGCGTTGGATCTATCTGATGGTCTCTCGGGAGATATCACACATTTGTGCCAACAAAGCCGAGTAGGAGCCCTCATTCTGGAAGCCAGCCTTCCCATGTCCCCTCCTCTCCTCGCGTATGCTTCACAGGTGGGCACAGACCCCCTAACCTGGGCCCTACACGGAGGAGAAGAATACGAATTATTGTTTACTGTATCTCCCAAAAAACAACACAGCCTTGAATCAGCGGTCAAACGACTCCGGATTCCTGCGACCGCCGTTGGCGTCATTACCTCTCGTCGTTCGGGAATTCAAATCACGAAAAAAACCGGTAAGACTCACCAACTTGTGCCGAAAAGTTATGTGCATTTTTCGGAGTAACAGATTGTCAGGAAATTGTCTATGGTAACGCTTGAATCTGTCCGACAACAACTGACTCAGGTCTTACACCTTCAGGAAACTCCTCACCGCACAGCCTTGGCATTTTCTCTTGGTGTGTTTATCGCGTTCGCGCCACATTATTTCTTCCACACGGCCAGCGTAGTGTTCTGCGCTTGGGCCTTCCGGCTGAATTTTTTAGCTCTCTTTCTGGGGTCATTAATCAACAATCCCTGGACACTTGTTCCAATCTTAGCCGCCAGTCTCTATACCGGATTGCTGTTGGTAGGCACATCTTCATCTACCACGATTGAGTGGGATCAAATGAACGTGGACAATATGTTTGACATGCTTTCCCCTTATCTCATACCTTTTTTTGTTGGGGCCTGTGCCCTTTCGATTGTGGGATCATTGATGGCCTATCCCATCATGCGATGGGTCATGACCCGATACCGGGGGTTCAAAAATTCCTAGAAGAATAAAAAACATGGCGCAGCAGCAGATCGAAAACAGAAGCAGTTCTCTCCTCATGCCGGTTGCGATACCTCGTCACTTTCCAACATGGAAGGGATTGAGCAAAGGGAAAAACTCTTAGCCCATGACCACATCACAACCACTCTCATCTCCATTTGATGGCGTCTCGCTTCTCGCCGATCCCATTCACGGTTATATTTCCATCACCGTTCCCTATTCAGTACCACAGTTTACGGAACAAACCGAAAAAGACCTAATTGATTCTCCCTGGGTTCAACGCCTTCGGTATATTCTCCAACTTCAGAGTGCACATTGGGTCTATCCGGGCGCCGAACATACCCGGTTTCAGCACTCTCTAGGAACCATGCACCTGGCAGGTCGGTTTATGGTTCGCCTCTATCCTTCGCTTTGCCAAACCGTCTCCGAAGTTCCATCTTGTCATTTTCTAGAAGAATTTATTCGCATCACGGCTCTACTACATGATATCGGACATGGACCCTTCTGCCATTTCTTTGATCACCATTTCCTGCATCAATTTAACCTGACGCATGAAATGCTCGGCCAACACATTATTCGTGACCATTTGGCTCAAATCATCAAAAAAATCAGCCGAAGTCCCACAGGGCCTTTTGCTCCCGGAGAGCATCTGGACCCGGATCATATTGCCTTCCTTATTCTGAAGGATCCTCACAAATCGACAAAGGGTCTACCTCCATGGGTTATCGCCTTACAACCACTTCTTGGCGGAATTTATACCCCGGACAATTGTGATTACGTCCTCAGGGATTCCTACATGTGCGGGGTGGCCATTGGGCCTGTGGACATTGAACGACTCCTTCATTACTCCTTCTTTTCATCACATGGTCTCACAATCCACCAATCAGGACTTCCTGCGTTGCAGATGTTTTTACACGCCAGGCTCTATCTCTACTCAAATGTCTATTACCATCGCACCACACGGGCGATCGACATCCATCTTCAGGAAATTTTTCAACCTACCATGGAGATCCTGTGCAAAAAAAATCCACTCCAATCCCTACCTCATTATCTCCATCTAACCGATTGGCACGTCATTGAAACGGTTCGTTCCTGGAAACACGCTCGCTCCATGCACAAACGCCAACTGGGATTACAGTGGAGTCAAATTATTGGAAGACACGTGAAGTGGAAAACCGCATTCAGTACGCTGCTCCCCATCATTCAGCCGGCAGCATCATCCTTTCAACCTCAGGTATTTCTGAAACGGATGCGCCGACTGTTACCGCCCAAATATCGTCCCCAAGATATTCGAGTAGACTTTGCTCATAAAGACCCTCGCCCCATTAATTTGCTCAACATGGGGAACTTTCAAATATTCGTCTGGAACCCTGCTAAATGCACGGTCGAAAAAGATAGTCTTCAGAAATTTCTCCAATATCTTCCCGCTCGGATGATCACCCTGCGAGTTTTCAGCCAGGATCATTCCATCGACAAGATACTTGCCAACGCCGCAGAGGAAACCCTCCGACGGCATTGGCCAACCTTAGTACAACCATCCTGAGTGACCAGAACAGATACAGTCCCTCCACCTATGGAACCCTAAAACTGAGAGAATCAAGTGCAAGGTTATTGAGAACGGCTTCCCAGATGAAGGGCGTGAATGTCTTTTACCAGCGTGAGTTGTACACGAAAGGTTTTGAACGAAGCTGGGAGAAGGGAGAGAACCTGAACGGAGTCCTGACATTCCAGACAAGCCCCCAATAACTTTAGTTGAAGATCTTGTAAGCTTTTCAAAAAAAACGGATCCTCAGGCCAATGCTGAAATTGAATGTCACGAATTTTTCCATCTTGGGCATGGACGACACCCACCGCTGTCCGTTTATTGCCTGGCAAATACCCACGCACTGGAAGTCCTTCAGTTATCGAAGGGGTCCAATTCGATTTGATCAGATTCCCCAAACCCTGAAGAAAAACTTCTTCCTGATCACCTTGTGGGGAAATCTCACTTCCCTCTTTTTGAAGCTCTCTAATTGGCTCCAGCAAAACAAGAACTTGCTCGTCTGGCACAGGAACCACCACGCTATCAAATGTCACATGGCGCCCTGCCCCCTCAACCCAATCAACCGGAAATTTAACGAACCCGGTGATAAACGGGTTCGGCCACATGGGCACAGATACCCCTTGAGTGCCCAGCATTGAAAATTTACGTTCCGTCCGCCATCCCCAATCGGAAAAAATGGCCACCACATCTCCTTGTTCATTAATTGCACGAATAAATACACGCCGCCGCTTCTGAAAATGTTCAACAAATAATAACTGAGCTCCAGAATCCTCATCTATGGTCGTTCGGAATCCATCAGAATCCACATATCCCCCAGAACCGGTTTCTGTCTTCTGCGTTTGCTCAAAAATATGGGCGAGCCGATGAGGAGAGAAAAACAGTGAAATAGGAATAGCCATGACCGGCACCGAGCTCAGGGAAGCATTCGGGAATAGCCAAACCTGTTGGAGAGGATGCCCAATTTCAGATACCCAACCCTCATGCCAGATCGTTTCTGCTAACCAATACGCCTCCCTTCTCTTATGAGTAAGCTTTTCCAATGATAGGAGAGCATCGACTTCATCCACCGCATGAGAATTAACTGATCCAGGATAAGGCAAGGATCCCCTTTCTTGGTCAATATCAAGATGCCAATTGGAGGACATCTGCGAGCTTTCTGCCATCTGATCGGACATTGACCGGGTTTCCACATTAAGAGAAGGGTCAAACATACCAAGGACGCGAGTCACAATGTCTTGCTCCAAACCAGGGATATCCGACTCTAGCCCCTTGGCGTTGACGGCCCCCACAACCACCCCCGTCTCCACGTCGACAATCTGCAGATCGACGGCAAGGGCCTCCTCTTGTGCATACATTCTCCCTTGAATAAGATACCGCACTCCTTTTAAGCGTCCAAGACCGACAGAATTCTCATCTGATGAAAACCCTCGCTGTTGCAACCATTGCTCACGTAAGACCGAACCGAGGGCATCACGTGATACCACCTCAAGTTGCGACCATTGCGCTAAATCACTAACCAGCATTTCCTGTAGCCCACGACGTAACCAATCTAGTTGGAGGTCCCGGCTCATATTCTCAAAAGGCAGGATAGCAACACTATAAGGTCGACCAAGAACACGAGGGGGCGAAGAGGAAATAGACGATGAAGATACCGAATGAGGAGGAAGGGCAACGTCAGGTGCCCTCTGACATCCTGTCACGATTACGAAACAGGACAACAGACAGCAAAAAATTCCCGAAGCCTTAGTCAAGGACGGAATCGACAGGTTCCTTGAGCCGAAGCCGTTGCATGGTGGCTTGAGACCGAAGTGTGTGTCGAATAATCGCTTCGCGATCATCAGAAGAAATTTTGGTAAACTCCACCGCAATCTCAAATCCCGGCTCCTTGCCTTTTCGTGTAGCATCAACTCTAACAATTTTGCCAACAGCCTGAATCGGAATAAATGGCCGCAAAATGAGACGTAGGACGAGAAAGGAATCAAGGGGATATGAGTCTTCGGAAAAGAATTTTATTCCGGAACCGCATAGGCTCACTTTCGTAAATTCTGGAATAGCCCCCTTGAGATTTTTTTCTTTTCCCAATGTTCGGAGAATGGAGGTCAACATCCAGTCAATACGGGTAACCATCTGTAAGAGCAAAGGATCACGAATGGTCAGATCCTTTTCATCCACCATGGCCTTGACTAAATCCGGGGAAACAGCTAACTCATCCCATTGCCACTGGCTAAATTCTGCCCCATCAAGATCAATCGTTTCATAAGAGAATGCAAGAGGAACCTCAACCCAAAGACATACGGGCACATCCACACGGCAATCTTGACGTCGATCCTCAGAAGCCACGATATCCATAAAACACCTTTATAAGAAGAGCCATTCCATCACACATAAACCAGGGAAATTGAAGAATCCGAGAACCCTAAGTTCATATTAGGAATTCTTCCCGTTGTAAAGGCTCCGAATTTCCACAAGAATATCCCTGGCTTGTTCGGCAGCCCCATGAATTTTCTCCAATTGTCCCTTCAGCTGATCATCTTCGCACCGACGTAACGCTAACTCGGAGAACACCACAATAGGTAATAATTTATTGGAGAGCGAATGTAATAATTTTCCATTTTGTATAGAATTATCGGGCAATACAGACAAAGGAGTGTTTGCAGTGGATGCCGATTGTTGAGTCATTATGTCGTTCCTTCAGATGGAAGGGTGAACAACCAGGCGTGTCATTCTCCAAAAAAGGAAAACCACATCTTTGAAGGATGCAATCCCGCAATTGTTATACCTGGACAGCTTCTCTTTCTTTTCGGCTGTTTTTCCAGAGAAATGTAGGATAGAAGGAAACATGCGGGAAATTTTCTCTAAGCATGAGTATTAGCTTGACTCTGTGCGTCAAAAAGATGACGTAGAAATTTCGTCATCTCAGACACAGATTTTGGATTGGGGTTTTTGGGAGAATTCTCTATGGTCCCAATCACGAAAAACCCTCATACATCCGCCCAACATTCAAATTGTCAGAAGATGACGCACCTGGGTCGTGGATTTGACTCCCCACTGCCGTTTCAGAACCCCTAACTTGCGTCGTTGATCCTGAATATCATTCAGATGTTGCCTGATCGCGGCTTGGGCTTCTCGAACCCTCTTGACCAACCACTGATCAGATTCCACCAGGAATTTGATGGCCTCTGAGGAAAGGGCTTGTTGTGGTCCATGCGACAGACGCTGATCATAGAGAACAATGACTTGCTCCCATTGCCCATTTTGGGCTGCCTCAATGGCATCTTGGGTGAGCTGTTCAACAAGGCAGCTGACTTTAGGCATAAGACCCCAGTGTTTAGATCCCGACCGCCTGAGGCTTGGCTCCTTGAACGGCCAATTCTACCCAAGCTTCTCGAATAAGCGAAAGACAACGGATAGGGCCTTCTAAGCGACGGGGTTCATTTTTCAAGTTGGCTTGAGTCAACTCAAATTGCATGTATTCATACATACGGCGTAAATCCTTGGCGATCCCACCACCTTCCTCCATATTAAGGGCAGCCGATAATTCCCCAATCACTCGAAGCGCACGATCGAGGAATCGGGCCTTATCCGGATAATTCAATGCACACATTCCCTCTTGTGCGAGTTTCATGGAAGAAATCGCCCCATCATACAACAACACAATCACTTGAACATTGGACGCAGTTTGGATTTGCGTGTTTGCATAAGACTGAGCACCAACCATCATACGAACATCCTCTCGTTACCCATTTGTCGTGGGGAATGCGTTCTGCATTTGTTTCAATTGACTTTGTAATCTGGCCAACAACCCATCTAAATTGGCAAACTTCAAACGTTGTTGTTGCTCGAACCGCGTCAAGGCTTCCTCTTTTAAAGTAATTTGACTTGTAAAATCTTTCACTTGTTGCGTCAAGGCATTTTGGCGGCGCGTGAGGGAACCCGTGTCGATGTCATCTAATCCATCAATGGCATTCACCACTAATTCCGCGATCCCCTTGGTGCCGGTGGTAGCATTCTTGACAAACAAATCACGTACCGCGGAAAAATTTGTACTTAGGGCAGAATCTAAGGCCGCTTCATTTAGCTTAATCGTTCCATCAGTGGTTTGCGTCTCAAATCCAATTTGGGAAGCTCCAGTGTAAGTCGTTAACCCACCGATTTGGGAAAAGACGGACTCTCGGACCCGATCAAGAACATTTCGCGCCAAACTCTCACCGACGAAAATTCCACGTTCCTTGGTTTCTGTATTATAAAATGTTCGTTCATTAACAAAGGATACTATTTCATTGTACCCTTTCACAAAATCTGAGATGGCTGCCTTGACAGCACTATGATCCTGACTCACCGAGATCGTAACAGGGTTACTGGCATCCACGGCTTGGAGGTTGAGGGTGAGGCCAGTCACGACATCGGTGAGTGTATTGCTCGAACGATTGATCGTAATGGCCGTTGTCCCGGCCCCGCCATCCGTTGCCCCCAGCACAATTTCAGAGTCCTGAGCGGCTTGAAACGTATCCACTCCTGTCGTTACCATATCTAAATTCGTATCATCAGCCACAATCGTGATGGCCTGATCAAGCCCAGTCTCATTCGCTGATAATACGAGACGAAATTGCGGGGAGGCTTCACCCCCAGTATTCAAAACTGAAGCACTCACTCCGGCACCCAGATCATTTATCGCGGAACGTAATTCATCCAATGTACCCGTAGCATCCAGATTTACAGTGTGAATTGAACCCGTACCCACCTGAAATTGAAATGTTCCGGATGCGCCACCAACAATATCCGCATCAGATTCAGAAAATGCCGTGGAAGCCTTAGAAATAATTTGATGTGCCGAGGCCAACTGGTTCACAGTCACCTGATAAGTACCAGGAGCGGCCGACGAAGAAACAGATGCCGCCAAAGGGGTCTGGGCACTGGGTGAGGCAACATTGACTTGATTTTTGTTAAAGCTGACCCGATTACGAAGACTGTTCCCCAGACCTTGAAAGCTGAGTAATTTAGCCCCTAACATACCCAATTCGGTTTGTTTTTTTTGGGCCTGGAGTTTTTTCTGGGTAAGGCCATCAATGGGAAACCGTTCTGCCTGAACGAGCGCATCGACAACAGGTCCAAAATCTACCCCATTCCCAAGTCCACCGAAGCTAATAGCCATCGGACATTCCTCTCGTCATTCTCTTTGCCATGACGAAACGCTCAACGGTCCCTTATCGTATTGAAAAACTTGATTTCTCAAAGAGTCATTGGGCTCATGATCGGCAAACGGGTTGAGAAGTTGACTAAATGTTTTCCTCCACAAGCAGCCCTGACTGTCCCGAAAATAACCGCGCAAGCTCTACCACCTTTTCTGAAGGTATTTGTCGGATGAGGTCACCTGATTCTTTATCCACGACCCGAAAAATCACCTGATTAATATCCCTTTCCAGAGAAATTTCTAATCGAGGTTGAATATGCTTCAATGTTTCTTGAAGGCGAGCCACGGTTGTTTGCACCTGCTCCGAGGTCAATGGTTCATTGACCATTGAATCCTCAGCTGGCTCCGGGGAAAAACCAACCTGCTTCGTCTCTGATTTGCGCTGAGCATCCCCCGCGATGGATTTCTGCTCAGCCCGAACACGAATCTCATTTCCAACTGAGACAGTGATGAAAGAGGCGCTGTCAGAAAGTGTTGAAATCATAGTAGATTAACCCAAACTTTCTTATAGGGAGAAACCGGGGCGAAGCCCCGGTTTCTCCTTAATACTGATTACTGTAGCAAGGCAAGGGCTTGCTGAGGCAACGTATTGGCTTGAGCCAAAATTGACGTACCCGCCTGAACCAATATCTGATTTCGAACAAACTTCGCTGATTCAAAGGCAATATCCGCATCGCGAATTCGTGATTCTGCAGCGGTGATATTTTCACCAGCTACTTGCAAATTTCCCACAGCCGCATCAATCCTGTTTTGCAAGGACCCGATATTCGCTCGAGCAGACGCCACAGCACTAATTGCACTATCGATATTAGACAGTGCGCTTAAGGCATTCCCAGAAGTAGACACATTGACACTGCCCAGACTTAATGTATTGGTGTTTAAATCCTTAAGGGACAGTGATAACGTATCATTCGCTGAACTACGAAAACCGATTTGGATGCTCAAGGAGTCATTAGCGGTTCCACTTAACAGTTTCACTCCGTTAAACTCGGTCACCGAGGAGATTCGATCGATTTCAGAACGAAGGGCGACAAACTCCTGATCAAGGAAAGATCGCTCATTGGATCCAAGGATTCCACTGGCTGATTGTTCGGCAAGTTCACGAAGCCGACCTAACAGATTACCGATACCTTCCGCGCCACCGTCTGCAATCTGCAATAAGCTAATGCCGTCATTTGAGTTTCTGACGGCTTGATTAATGCTTCGAATCTGGGCCCGTAAGGTTTCAGAAATTCCTAAGCCCGCCGCATCATCCGCGGCCCGGGTTATTCGCAAACCCGAAGAAAGACGGGCGACTGACCCTTCCAATTGAGCACTGGACACGCCCAAGTTTCGTTGAGCATTAAGTGATGCGATGTTGTTGTTAACGACAAGTGCCATACTTTCCTCCTTGATGGCTGCGCCTCAAGGGATCCGTCCCTTGAGGAATAAAATAAATGAGTTGAGCCTAATGGCCTCCTCGAAAGTTTTGAAGTGAACCAATTTCCACTTCTGTCGTATGTATCGACTACCAGAAGCAAAACTTGAGGGAGGGTTTAACGCCGATCACTCAGTCGCTCTGGAAGAACCCTCATTACAGATCCTGGCGGCAATTGAATGGGTAAATAGAAAAACATCAATTCCATATTTTTCAGTGGGAACCCCCATAGCAAACTACGGGGAGCAAAACGGTTCAAACTAACCACAAAGAAGAGCCAAACAAAAAATAGCTTGCCGCTACATGGGAGAAGGATTTTTTTGGACAAGACGAGGAATTACCTCATACTCCAGCATGTCTGCACTTCGAACCTCATCTTCGACTTCCCGAGCATTCAATAATTCGTTGACCCAAAACGATAAATCTCTCGTGGCCTCGGGATTTTTAAGCCCCACAACTTCATGAATCTTCAGCCACTCCAGGTAATCCGCAATTTGACCGAACCATTTGTCTAATTGGTGAAATTTTCCATTCCCTTGTCGGAAAGCATCTACAAATTTCTGCCCTTCAACGCATAGCTGTGCTCCGAATTGTTTTCCTGTTTCTTCAGAATACCGCACGATGGTTTCAACCTGTTTACTCACGGCCGCGATGGAGCCAAACGAACTCGCCACCTGAGCCAGGGTGGGAGGCACTAACTCCCGATCCGTCATTTTCCGATCACCAACCATTAATTCCGTTACCAAACACCCTTTGGCCTGAGCGCGGTCACTCAAATTGGCCAGAACTTCCCCTAGCTGAATACGATCACTTACTTCCCAGATTTCTTCATCCAATTGCACGTGCATACAGAGCCCTCCTTGGATCATGAGAATACATTTCTTCCAACCGCCTATAATTTTCTTCTCCTCGAGTGCGAAATACATGATATGCTCGAGCATGTTCCTCAGCCATGCCGCTGAGGGTCGCGGACTCCAAGCTTAAAGTATCTCGAAAAAAAGCCATTGCTAACGGGCCAAAAGCCAAGGACGGCCTGGCCACCTGTTGCATTGTGAGTGTGTTAACACTTAATTGATGTTGTTGCGCTTTCAACCTATTAACTGGAATGGGCCTTTGACGACACATATCTAATACCGCCTCGGCTTGAATACACAACTGATCGAGCTGAGGAGCCAAACGACGCCATACCTGCTCGCATTCGAGAAAATCTGGTGGAGACGTTGGGAGAAAATGGACCAAGCTCGGGGTACCGGTATTCAATTCATACCAGTGTTGGCGCCAATACTCCGCATACCAGGAGGCCGCTTGTTCTTCCGTTCCCGCTCTTATCGTAAATGTCCCTAACTGATCTTCATTGACGCCACCCTCATAGACCCGAATTTTGGACGAAAATGAAGGAAAGGGACGAGTACCCATAAGATGTAAACAGAGGTCGGCCATCTCTTGAGGAATGATCTGATCTTTACAAGCATGGTGAGGACAGACCTTATCGAATCCACATGGGCCACACAAAATCTCGGGCTGAACCACCCAATGCCCTGGCCCAAAAGGTCCGGTTTCCCAAAAATTCACATGACCTACTGACACGTTAAGAACCGGCGTATTCACTCCCACGGCCATGTGCATGGGCCCGGTATCATTGGTCACCATCAACTGACAATATTCAAGCAAAGCCACCAGTTGCGGCACTGTAGTTTGGCCGACCGCTTCGCAAAGGGTTCCCAACCCTCCCGCCTGCCGGTAACACCGAATAGCCTCCTGAACATCCGTCTCTTCTTTCTTTGTCCCGATCAAGAGAAATCCGACTGGCTGTTTTTGACTAAGACACGCCATCATTTGCCCGAAATATTCCGGTCGCCAGGCCTTCATTGGATCACTAGCGCCGACTTGAATGGCAATCCATTCATCCGCCGTGCCTGCTTGTCTCAAATAGGTCCGTGCCCATTCTTTCATGTCCTGTGGCACATGTAGGCGAAGAGGATGGAACGATCCTGTTCCACTGCCACCAAGTGAAAAGAGATCAACAATATTGAACCGATTCAATTGCCGATACACTTGGAAATCCACGAAATATTTCATCCAAGGATTTTTCACCACGAAACTCCCATCCTGGGTCGTAGTCATTCCTCGCTCATCGGCACACCCAAAATATTTCACCAGAAAGGCGCTACGGCGATTAAAGGTAAGATTCACGACACGATCGTACCCAACCTGCAGTAAGGGTCGAACCCAACCAGCAAGATCCTGATAGAGGGTCACCACGTCCCGCGTTCCCACCCGGCTCTCGTCCATCAGCAGCTGAAAATCAAACATCAACACCTGTCGAATTCCAGGAATAAGGCTAGCAACATGGGCAAATTCTTTATCAACAATCAGATCAATGCCCACACCAGGCCATTCTTCCTCCAACCGTGAAAGCAAGGGAACCATCTGAATCAAATCACCCATCCGGGTAATATTGATAATGAGAATTTGTTTATTCATTAAGAATTGACCTTAGGAGAATTTTTCATCATCAGGGTGTTAAAGAAAATCCCGTTTTTCCTGACGGTATTCATCCATCATCAAAATTAGTAATTCCTCACGGTTCAACCGGGCTTCCGGCCCTTTCTTCCGAATGTTTTTCGCCACATCCACTAACTCCACACGATCGGTCGGAAGAAATTCCTTCAGCATGGGAATCAATTCAGGGGACTGGCCACTCCGAGCCACTAGCGATTCAGCCTGACGATCCCCCTGAAGAATGGCTCCTAACCGATCAGGACTCGCCATACCCACGGCACCTAAAAACGTCTTCATCCGATGCCTGTACGTATGCGCCTCTAATACGCGCTTCCTGGACAATTCAGCCATGGCCAATCGTCTGGCTGGTTCATGCAAAAAAGTTTGGACGGTTGGGAGAAGCTGATCAGGACTGTTGATGACCGCCATCATCGATTCATCAAAGAGCGCCGGAAGCAAGGTACGAGCATCGACCACTTGGAATGCCCCGCAACTGGCTAATTCGAATGTTCTGGGGTTCACCCCATCTCCCTCCGGATCGAATCCGTTCCCCGTATAAGAATGCAAATTAATATTGACCGAGGTGGCATTGAAAATTTTCATACTGGTGGGGGTATCAATGCGTGCGCCCCCTCTCTGAAGAACCTGAGCTAACGGCCCCGGGTTCTCCCATTCATTCCCCCACAATTTAAATGTCCACCCTTGGCCGACCAGGGATGGGAGGATCTGCCGTCGGTTTCTATACCCTGCCCCCAAAAAAGACACGTCGGCACCAAACTCGTATCGCGCTTCTTGGGTAATGGCCATGGGTTGGTGAATGGCCGGATCAGCAGCTAAGGGAAGATACGACACCTGTTTGGCCCCGGCTTTCCTGAAAGCATCCAAGCATGCGGCTTGTTGCATCACAAACCAAAAGTCATAACCCGACACCATCTGCTGCCAATAGGTTAAATGACGAAAATTCTCAACAAACCACATGGCCGTCAACACCTTTTTTCGACGCATTTGCTCCAAAACCGCCATGGTTAATGGCGCCTGGGACAAGGCTAAAACCAGGTCAGGGGGATCTTCTGCCACATGAGCCAGGCTAATCACTGCCAGGGTTTCACTCATCCGTTGTTGGACCGTGAGTCGCAACCGATGATCCCGGATCGTGTCTAAATTCTGATATCCCGCATAATGTGGACTATGATCCACCCAACTCACACGATGTCCAAGGCCTTCCAAGGCGTTCACCACATATCGGGCAATGGGCAACGACCCGCCATAAATGGGACCGATCACCATGATATGAAGCGCCCCGCTTAAGCGTTGAGCGAGGTGATCACGAAGTTGCAAACGGAAATGTTCATAGATGTCGTAATGAACCGTGGCGGCAGGATCGTAACTCAGGATGCGCACCCGCTTGGCTTTCTGGGTCACTTGGATAGCCATATCAGTGATGGAACCCGTCAGCCACATCACCCGTTCACCCCACCCTTCCAGGGACCGGACTGAAACACAATCTGCAAATTCGGAAAGGTCCGGCACAACGACCATCATGTGCTGGTCATGGGGCAACATCTGACGCAAGGCTTCCACGTGATAGAGCAGTCCCACGCCAAGTAGGACAATCGTTTCCCCTGCTTGACAGTCTTTCACACGTTCTTCAGCCCAGCTCGCTGCCTCGCGAACCGGATCATACGCACTATGAAGATATCGGGAGTTGACGACCGCAGTTGGCATTCCTGATTTTGCTGGTTGGATTGACAGGGTTCCTCCTGGCACCTGGAGGATCTGCGCGGCAAGAATCGGATCCTGGTCTCGAAGAATATCGATATTCTTTTTCAACACGTCCATTTATCTGTTCCTGGTTTATTGCCATGGAAACACACCCCCCCGGCCTTCAACCTACCGGGAGTATTTCCTACTACTTCGAGACTTCCATCCGAATATCTTGATTCGCCAGCTGAGACAGCGCCTCCCACGTATCTTTTCGGTGGAGAACAGCCTCGTCAAGAAGGCCATCCCTGGTATAAAACGCTCCCCACTCATCTTTATTACTGATCCAGAGATCCCACTCGTCAGTTCTTGAATTCACCCCTTCATCCCGTATTAAGTTGACCGTTTCCATCACAGGCCAATGGGCAACGGATGATTCTTCCGTTCGTAATTCACAACCATCCAGAATCTCCCCAGGTCGCCCTTGATCGTGTTGCCACACATAATGACCAACCCCATAGGGACCGGTTTCATGGACTCTGGCCCGGGAGAAATACCAACCGATCGCCCGTGCCCCACACATCGCTCCGAGATGCAACGGTCCCGTATCCGATCCGACCACCCATTGACATCGATTAAGGAGAGCCACAAGCTGGGGCAACGAGGTCCGACCACACCCATTCACCACCCGATTGAGATATTTAGCAGGAAGGCGATGTTCCAAGGCCAATGCCGCTTCTCGTTCTCCCTCGCCACCGATCAAAAGCAGGTAGCTCTGAGGAATGTACTCAGCACATGCGGCAATCAGAACTTGCCACACAGAGAGGGGAACTCGCCGTTCGGCATCTCCCGCACCAAGAACAATTCCGATGAAAGTAGAAGATTCCCCGTTCACGGGCAGTCCCAACCCAGAGGTCAATGGCACCTCAGGGGCCTTCAAGTAGGGAACGTCCAATGGCGGAAGAACCTGACACATCCCACAAAACGCATCCGCTAAATGCACCCGGTTGCCCCCTCGATCTTGAGCAATCTGACGTAGATATCCCGCCCATGCCGGAAGCCTCTGATTCATTGGCCCATATTCTCCCGGGCCGACCACCAGGCCACTCAAAACATGCGCAGCAAGCATCCCACGGGGATGGTTATTCAAATTATAGGCCATTGAATACGCGGGGAAGGCATATTCAGCCAAATAGCGTGTGGCTTGTGCTAGCTGCTGATCACAATCCGTCATCTTTGTCCTGGCCAATTCATGCCATTGTTCCCCGTACCAAGGGTAAACCCTGTCCACACAAGGGAAAAGTTGTCCAAGCGCTACCAAGGGAGATGGGCAAAGAAGATCGAGGGGTCGCTCAGGTTTGGCAGATTGTAGGGCAGTCAGAACAGGAAGGGATTGGACCAGATCACCCAGCCGAGCGAGTTGAATTAAGAGTGCTCGGGACATAGGCTAACTTGACCAGGCAAGAAGTTCCTCTATTTATGTTGCGAGCGCATGGAGGTCAAGAGGTGCGGTCTGGAGGAGAACCCCTAAATCACATAATCCCTCATGGTCGGGCTTCAAGAGGCGTAACATCTCAAATTGTTGCTTGGCCAAATCAAGCCGACTAGCACGAAATTGCACACCAGCCAAAGCAAACCGCATATCGCAGTTTGCGGGATTGCGTTCGACGTACCGTGAAAGCCTTTCCCCTAGGCCTTTCCATCGTTGCAGAGATGTTCCGGCTTGAATCAACCCATTCATGGCTTCGACATCATCAGGATGATCCGCCACAACCTGGCCGAAAATCCTCCAGGCCTGTTCACCGTCTCCCATTCCCATACAGGCCATTCCCAAGCCGATGTTGGTTTTTCGGGAATCTGAGCCACATTGAAGTGCGCGACGAAAAGACTTAGTCGCTTCTGCCCATTCTTGGGATTGCATTAACAGAATCCCCTGTAACCAATGTGCTGAACCATCGTTGGGATCTGATTGAATGAGGGCCTGGACATGCTCCGCCGCCTCGGACAGATCTTTTACGTTGAGTGCCAGTTTTGCCAGCTGTTCCCGGGTCTCTCGATCTTCTCCAAAACTCAGAATGCGTTTCAAAAATGCCCGCTCCCCATCGAATAACTGCAACGATCGACAGAGTTTCACGGCCCACCGGAACACTTCTCCATCATCTGGCCACTCTCGAAAATCGGAAAGAAGGGCATGTAATTCACAATTGTCCTGTTCTTTAATGCCCCGAATTGGGTCATATCGCCGGGATAATAAGAGCTCTTGTACGCGTTGGACCCGTTTCCACTGGGTCCGTTCTACATCGCTCCGAAATGGTTCGAGCGACTGCCGAAGCCACCCGTCACGAAAATAATAGCGATTGGCATAGCCTTCCGGAACGGTATACACGTCTTCATCCACTACAATCTTTGAAGCCCAGCGGCTCATCAGGCAATTCCCGTTATGACGTTCTGCTTCCGGATCTTTGCGACCGGGAGTTTGATGTTCCAGATGATACAACACACTCTTGGGTTGGTAGATAATTTTTTTACCGCGCTCTCCGATTTTTAAACACAAATCAACATCCTCAAACCCGTTTCGGAATTCCTCATCAAATCCCCCGATTAACTCAAAGTCCTCCCTGCGAATAAGAAAACAGGCCGCCGTCACTGCTTGAAATTCACGGCGAACATTGACTGCATGAAGATCCGCAGGAGCTCCATTGAAAATATGATACGGAGTCAGGCAGTTTTTAGAAAAAACCACTCCGGCATGTTGAATGGTGTCATTCGGATACAACAGTTTACTGCCTACAATGGAAACATCTTCGTGCGTCTCAACTTCCTCCAACAAAGCTGCCAACCATCCTGATTGTGGAATGGTGTCATTATTCAGAAAGATTAAATACTTTCCTCTTGCGGCACGGGCCCCTTGATTACAGGCCTTCGCAAATCCTAGATTTTCAGTATTCCGAATTACCTGAATATCACCCCCGAATGAAGCCAGAAAATTCTGAGTCTCATCCGTCGACGCATTATCCACCACAAGAACCTCATAGTGGCATCCTTGTGTCACTTCGGCCAAATGCAACAGGCATTGTTTCGTTAAATCATCACGATTATACACGGGAATAATAATGGAGCACTCATATTGTGTATCAACAATTGGCATGTATGAAGCCTGAGTTGATCGAGACTCGGTATTCCCCAATGCGGAAAAAGCTGAATGGTCACGCCTGTGTGCAGATTCCCCCAGCCACACGTCTCGATACTGTGGTAGCCAGGATTCCAACATCCGATGCGTTAAAACCCACTCCCTCAAAATTTCCCCCTCATTCTCAGAACAGTCCGGGTTATAAAGATGATCCCGAATAGCTCGAACCCAGATTTGAGGATCATTAGGAACACGCGTGACCGGTGCAGTTCGATGAGGATAAATATCAGTGGCAATGACCGGAAACCCTAATACGCCATATTGCAAAAGGCGAAGATCACTTTTTGCCTCATTAAATTCATTTAATGCTAATGGAGCTAAAGCCAGATCAAGATTCAGACTCGCAAGTTTGGATGGAAATTGATCTAATGGAACCATGGGATGAACTTCAGATCTGACCCCGGTCTGTCGAAGATCTTCCGGCACCTCACCTAAAAATACCCACTCAACCTCATCGCCTAACTCCTCGAACACCGAACCAAGGAAGCGGAGATCAGAACGGTGTACCCCTACCTGCCCAGCCCAACCAAGACGCGGCCTGGAGCCAACCCTTCGGAGAGGAGCCAAATCCTTCCACTCTTCGGAGACCAAACAATTCGGCAGAACGGCAGCTTTGATTCCTAACCGTTCCAAAGCTGTTTGTAGGGGTATGGTAGAAGTTGTTACGCAATCGGCCAATTTAAGCAATTTCATCAAATGGTCAATGAGCCATTTTTGTATCACTTGATGATTTTGATTATCTTCCGGGATCTTCCAGAGCAAGTCATCGATATCGTGCACCAAACGGGTACCATTCGATCGCGCAATTGCCATATCAGCGATTTCAATCCGACACGTTCGCTGAACAATCCACACCGTTCCTGGTCCACTTGGCAATTGGTGCGGGTGGCTCCCCTCCGCTCCCTCAATTTTTACCATTCCGCCTACCCAGGATTTCTCTACGCCCGCAGTGAGTGCTTGGAGTATTCGGATTTGGCTACAAATTGGATCATTAACAATCGCCACAACGCGTGGAACAACCTGAAGGTTTGGACCTGAGGTGGAAATCCTATTATCCAAACAAATTTTTGGCTTTGATAGGTTTCTGGTGAGTTCCTTCTCAGACAAGACCCGATTAATGCGGATGAACTGCTTATCTAAATCCTTTACCGTTTGCGTAAGATCCGCAATTTGCCTGTTTTTTTCCAATATGGCCTGTTGAAGGATAATGTTCTGCCCTTGAACTTCAGCACCATGACCATCCTGATTCGACTGCGTATTGGATACACGGAACTGCATCGCGGACATCATTCCGTAACTGAGATTACAACCCCCTACGACAAGCCGCTGAAATTCACATTCCAGATTGTGATAGTGTTTAATCTCGTGATCGGTAACTAAAAAGCCCACTCCTTGTCCAATTTCCCTAATGAGACGGAGAATCGAAGGAAGTGTATTTTCTCCAGTCGGCGCAATCACGCCTAAAGCATAAAAAGAAGAAAACAAAGCACGAAACACGACATAACCAACCTCAAGGTCTTCACCAAACACCCATTCTTGGTCAAAAAATGTCGTCACACCATTCTCATCCATGATCATGTTACGTGGAATAAGATCAAGATATTGGCCTGATATCTTCTCCTTGGTCATATCGTTTGACTTCTGGATACCCACCACGTCGAAAAACCCCTTCAGCCAGACCTTCAACCATTCTTCTATTTGCGTAACCCGCCACCCAGGACTGGTCATGATTTGTACAAGCCGATCTTGCCAAAGTTCGCCTTTCACAAATGTTTGATCAACAAGCCGTTGGGTAACCAATGAATTCTTATTTGGGGTGACAGTAGGGTACAGCCGCACTTGAGAGGTATAACCGGCACGCTGACTCTCCTGTGTAAAGACGACCTTTTTGGCAAATTCTGGCCTTCTCTCAGTTGCATAATGTACCGCGAGGGGAACAATTGATTTTTCCTTACAAGCGAGGTCTGTGGCCAGTAATACAAAGGAATTCGCCAAATCGGGCAAAAGACCATTACGAACAATTGGACGCAAAACCCGTTCTTGGTTAAAATGAATATGTGGTGGACATTGCGGGTCGTCGGTGCACGCATTACGCAGGACTGGCGTCAGATCAACACCATCTGGCGGCATGGCACCCCCTTCCGACACCATCAAACTCGGAAGCTTGTAATCTGGAAAAGGATACCACCACTCCTGTTCAGGTAGGCCAGCCTGACCGACCCTTCGGCTAAGCTCTCTCCGGCCAAAGGTCACGACGCTCCCTTTGGTGTAGTGGTCTTCGAGGCCAAACATGGGCTTGCCCATATGGTCTTCTGGAAATCCGGCAAAATATTTCAACCCTAGCTGGTTTTCAATAGCGATAATCAATGTACCTCCAGGCTTTAGCAAACCCTTCATAAAACCCAACATGGCATCAACTGGGTCTGCCCCATCACCTGGGAAAAATTTCCTGGCATATTCTAAAACTCCGATGACGGTCACGACATCAAACCGTGGTCCAGGATTAAACTGATGAACAACTTCCCCCATAACTGTGACATTGCTCAGGCCACGGCAACGCGATGACGCAATCGATGCGCGACGGAGGCTCCCCTCCAGTGCCACCACCTCCGCTCCTATTTCACCGAGATAACGCGTGAGCGCACCGCAACCCGCTCCGATTTCAAGTACACTTTTCCCTTGTAATTGTTCCTCGAAGGGCCGAAGCAGATTGACGCGTTTCCGTGATAAATGATACAGCGAATGCCAATCCGTACAAAATTTTGCCAATTCGCCCGACATCACACTGACATCGCTCGCACCGGAAATAATCGTTTTCAATCGGTTTTCAATTTGCTCGCCATCACTATAATTGATGCCTTTATACCCAGGGCGATGCCACACTCCCTCATCTTTATTGAAAAAATAACCGGCGCTTGTGAAATAGGATTTCATAGGCGAACTTCTACTCCTAATATTCTAAGAACAAGACATTTATTTGCACGTTTTTGGATAAATTCTAAGGTAGAAAAACCATCCAACCGAATTCCCTTATGAGAGTTTTCAACACTCCCCCCAAAAATCTTTTCTTATTTAAATTAATTCAAGTTTTATGCCATACAGTTCAAGATCAAAAGGCAAGGTTTCAGGTCACAATGAAGCCGATTCACACATCATTCGAAAAAATTCTACCGAGTAGGAAATCCTTGCAAACAAACCAGGAAATTTCTGCCTGGAAAGGGACGGAATTGTTGAAGACAGGACTTGAGAAGGCAATGAAGGGTTATTGAACCTCCGCTTTTATTACCACTTCGCAGCGGAGCTCCCAATGGTTAGAACTTCAACCCTACCTTTTGAAAAGAGGGAAACAACCTTATTACCCAGGCTATGTATTTTATTCCCTCCCCCAAACGGGAAATTTTGTCATTCCAGTCCATTCTCACAAGGACCTGTAGTGACGATAGGATTGTTTACCGGGAATGCCCCTGAACTGGAGTCTCTTCCCGTTAGGCTGATTCGGTAGGTTTAGCCTGAGGTCTTTTCTGTCTGGGTAGGTTGGCCAAATGCTTCGGATCCGAGGATACGGCATTCAAATTTTCCTGCCGGACGGCTTCATATAATTCCTCACGAAGAACACGGACATGCGACGGACATTCAATCCCAAGTCGCACCTGTCCTCCTTTAATTTGGACAAGGACAATGCGAATGTCATCTCCTAATCGAATGGCTTCATCAATTTTTCTGGTGAGTATGAGCATGGTGCCTTCCTTGGCTTTGGGGTAAAAGTCACATGTGAAACAATTGCATGTACATCATAAACGAATTACATCTGGATGATCTTGCTGCTTGGGAGGCGTGGCTGCATAGTTTACACCGATGCAGCCTCTGTCACCCCTTCAGGGTGGGGTTGACCTTGCGCCGGGTCATGGAATAAGGGATGGCGCAAGGAGATTGATTCATGGAGAATCAATTGTTTCCCTTGTCTTGTTCGCCCATTTACGACCAGAGGTGCACGAAGATTGGCTGTCGCCTGATCTGGGTGATCTGAGGGGATCGAGATAACGGCCATAATTGAAATTGAATCGGCAGAAGTCATATCCAATTCAGCCAATCCTTCTAGGGATAGGTTTGTACGAAAATCAGGTTGCAACAAATCCACATCCATAATCACAAATGCTAAACTTGGTTCATCCACCGACTGAAACCACTGATAGTCGGCATCCTCTGGGGGATCAAGCACGAGATACCGTCGGAAATCTGGGAAACCTACAAGGCCGGATGGGAAAGTTAACAGCGTGTCATCCGACACATCCAACATACCGAACCGACTAGTCTGAACTTTCATGATGGTATGTTCTCCAAATAGTTCAATAGTTTCTTCCTCATGCCGAGGCAACCCAGCCTCGGGGTCGGTTTCATTTTTTTCTGTGATTAGGACACTCTCTCCGTACTACAGATTTGGACCGGATTGTCATTTCTCAAGACAACCTGACAGACATGAGCCAATTCGTCGACGTCATACGGTTTTTGAATAAACCCTACGACACCCTGATTGAGTAAATCTTGCACAGCATGGTTCCGATCATACCCCGTACAGAGAATAACCTTGAGATCTGGTCGAATCGCTCGCAATTCTTCAAAACATGTGGCTCCCGACATTTCAGGCATCACCATATCCAACAGCACAACATCAACGGGAACCGTTAAATTCCGACAGATTTTCAGGGCCTCCTTCCCATTCAACACGACCGTCACCTGATACCCAAGAAACTCAAGTATGGCCTGAGCGGCTTCTCCCACATCCTTCTCATCATCAACCACTACAATATGTCCGGTTCCGTGAGAAAGCTTCGTCGTCTGAACTGGTGTGGCCTTAAGGCTCGCACATCGGGCATCCGGAAGATATACAGACATTGTCGTTCCACACCCAGGAGAACTCGTCACCCCGATATACCCGCGATGGTTTTTGACGATACCATACACCATCGCCAATCCCATTCCTGTTCCCTGTCCGCGCCCTTTCGTCGTAAAAAATGGCTCAAAAATATGTGGTTGGGTCTCTAATGACATTCCCGTCCCGGTATCCGTAACCCGAATTACCACATAATCGCCTGCGTGTAGTCCTGGGATACGTGAAGCGTAGTCCTGGGTGACCGTTTCATTCGAAGTCTGCACAAGCAATTCCCCACGCTCACCCATCGCATCACAGGCATTGACACCTAGATTCATGAGAATCTGGTATAACTGATTGGGATCCCCCAACACATAAGGCTTCGTAGCGGACAGATCCACTCGGAAGGTGATCATTTTATGGATTGTCCTTCCGAGCAGGGTCATGACCTCCTGAATTACATCATGGGTATCGACCGTCACATCATGATGCTTTCCCTGCCTCGCATACCCCAAGAGCTGGGATGTCAATTCCTTTCCATGACGAACGGCTTTTTCGATGACATCGCCCGCTGCCCACAAGGGCGTGTCGGTCTTTTCCTGTATCTTGAACAAACTTGCATGGGCCATGATTGCCGTTAACGTATTATTCATATCGTGGGCAACCCCTGAGGCCAGTCGACCGATGGCTTCCATTTTTTGAACCTGCCGCAACTGATGCTCAAGGGCAATATTCTCTTCCTCCATCCGCTTTCTTGCCGTCAAATCGCGCCCAATGAAAAGAGTTTGGCGCTGGCCTAAAAACTGAACCTCTCGTTCCATCATCTCTACGGGAAGATTGCTGCCGTTCTTTTGACGAAGGACCGATTCCTCCCATCTCGCCCCCCCAGGGGAGGAGCTTGGGATCGTGGGACTGTATTCCGCACTTGACGGCTCAGGTCTGATAAGAGAGAAGGCTTTCCCATTCAAGACAGACGGGAGATACCCCAATTGCTGTGCTCCAAGCGAATTAACGTGGGTGATTTTTCCCTGGAGATCATAAATCACCAAGACATCCGGAAGCGTTTCGAACAACTCCTTAAATTGGGCTTCAGATTCGCGTAAATCATCAGTGCGGATATCAAGTAAATGCTCTACTCGTGAGAGTGCGCGTTCCCAGCGCCCTTTTTCACATAGTGAAATGATATGCAATGGATCGCACGCTATTGGGAGATAGGCATCAGCATGGATCGCATGAGGAGGGTATCCTCCGGCCGTAGATTCCTGTCCAAGGACAATGCACATTGCCTGAGGATATTGGACTTTGCACCAAACCACAAACTCTTCGCTTGTCATGTCCGACAGAGGATGGTCAATGAGGACAATATCAGGAAGCACAAGATTCACTGCCACCTGAACCTGTTTCCCCGCTTGCCATTCCACCACCTGCCATCCCCGTTCACCAAATATGTGATGAATTCGTTGGCTTTCGGACTTGTGAGTGGAAACCATCCAGACATGTGGGCGCTGGGGACTAGGAGGGTTCTCCACTAACTCGCGAACCTGCTGACGAAAGCGTTGAGGTTCTGTCGGGAGGGTAAGAAATGCCGAAGCGCCTAAATCTTTCAAAATGTCATGAGCATCGATTCCAGTATACGTGGCGGAAACCGCAAGAACAGGGGGCACTGCCTGTGTGGAGCCAAAGAATGAATGCAACAATTCGCAAAATCGCCATCCGCTAATTCCCGGCATATGGAGATCGAGGACAATGGCATCCGGCACATTTCCTTCTTGGAGCCACCGCCAGGCATCTTCAGAACAGACAAAGCGATTGACCGCAAAGTAATCCTTCTCAAGCCAACTCGCAAGAAGATGGAGTTGGACCGGATCATCATTAATCACAAGGATGGAGGCCATATTTATTGTTTCAATGAAGTCGGCGAAATCGTGAGGCGCGAAAAGGTATCGTCCGATTGCCTATGAAATTGCGCAAATTCCACGCCATTTCGACCGCTATTTTTGACTAAGTAGAGAACACCGTCTGCAGATTGTATTAATTGTTCAATGGGAATGGGACAAGGATCGGTCCAGGTCGTGACCCCCTGACTGACCGTCACCGTTAAATCAACATTGTGAACTCGAAAGGGTTTCTGGGAAACCGCTACTCGAATGCGTTCAGCGAGCCGCACGGCCTGGGCCGCATCACTATTTGGCAACACCATGAGAAATTCCTCTCCGCCATATCGGCCAATGGCATCATATGAACGCAGGCAAAATCGCATCCGTCTCGCGACCTCAACCAGAACTGAATCGCCTGCAACATGCCCATAGGAATCATTCACATTTTTAAACCCATCCAAATCAGCCAAAATGAGACTCAGGGGTTGCTCTTCCCGATGGGCCCGATCAATTTCCCGAAGTAAGGTATCGACGATGGCGCCGTGATTCAGAATTTGCGTCAAGGGATCTTGCATCGCCTGAATCCGAAGTGTTTCTCGAGCCGAAATTAATTCATTTTGCAAATCCACAATTCGTTTCCCTGCTCGTAACCGTGCCTCCAATTCTTCTAAGAGGAATGGCTTGGTAAGATAATCATCAGCTCCAGCGTCCAACCCGGCAATGAGATCCTCAAGATTTTTCCGCCCTGTCAACATAACAATATATACATAAGGACAATCAGTTCTCCCACGGATTTTTTGACACAGTTCAGGACCATTGATCCCCGGCATGATCCAGTCCACAATAGCCACATTCGGCACGCTTCCTCGTTCCAACACCTTCCATGCGGAATCCCCATCAGTACAGGATATGACATCATGCCCCCATTGACGCAATCGATGGACCACCATATGGAGTGTGAGTGGATCATCATCAACAACAAGAATTCGCATAGAGATGTCGTCCCTATTTAATCACAACGGATAACGCGTTCAGTTGAATTGAAAAAGACTGAGCTCATGCCCTATTTTATGAAATTCAGCAAGCTCGTCTGAAATTGACGCGCCAGGGTGCTCATCGAAGCTTCAAGGGTGTTTTGCAGTGTAGCCAAATCAGAGGCCACTTGAGCAATATCGGCGTCCTCAAAATTGGACCGGAGCGTTTGCGTATTCACACTCAACAGGTCCAATCCATCCTTGATCGTCTCCAGACGATTGACCCTGGCACCGATTGTAGCCCTGGCGTCGGTGACTTGGGAGTGGGACTGATCCAATTGCCCGATGGCGGCCTGAATACCCTGGACATCATTCGTCACCAGAGCCTGATGAAAGTCCTGAAGGTCTTGAAACAAATCCACCGTGGGGCCGGAAAAAATTTGGTTCCCCGGAACATTAGTTTCGACGGTCCGGCCATCACCAATCTCCATCTCAATCGCCGCTCCATCACCTTGATAGGTATAGCCGACTCGTACAAAAAATTTATCGCCAGTGGCGGGCGGCCCGCCTCCGTCAGTAATGGTGGCATCCAATCCATCAAACGAGAAGGCCACCCCGGATGAATAGGTGTTGCCTGATGAGACGGTTTGATTCGTGGTCAGATTCAGGACATCAAACTGCGTTGAGGAGGTAAATTGGATTTGATATGAATCCGGTTGTAAGGCCGACACCGTAGCAACAGAAACAGCAATATTTGCGCTTCCTCCATTGGAGGTGCTGGCTGATCCCGTTGCCGATCCCGGCACAAACGGCTCGGTTTTCGTTTGAGTTCCCGCAAACAGAAATCGTCCGTTAAGTTGAGTGTTGGCAATACCGGCTACCCCTAAGATGAGTTGCTGAACTTCCAGAGCGGCATTTCGTCGCTCCACCGACGTATTGGTATCGCTCGCCATATTTAAGGCCAGTTCTTTCGCCCTCTGCATCGTATTCCCAGCAGTCCCCAGAACGCTATCGGATAAATTGAGCCTTCCCACCCCTTCATTCACAGTGGCCAAACGGTGTTCAGTCGTTCGCAGGACATTTCGAAACTGATTGATCCGTTCGGACGCAGCAGGATCATCCGAGGGGCGATTTACCAGCTTCCCTGAAGAAACTTGCTCATTGCGATCCCCAATATTTCCCTGAATACGTTGAATCGCCCTTAGTAAAACATCAACCTGTTGACGATCAGTCACCCGCATTCGATTGTTCGTCCTATTCCGACAGATCTCGATCTGTCATCAGTGATGACCTATCCCAGCTAGTTGCCTCACTAAAAAGGTTAGCGACCCATCGACAGCATAGTCTGCATCAATTCATCCGCCACCGTAATCATCCGGGCCGAGGCTTCGAATGAACGCTGAAAACTGAGCAGATTGGTCAGCTCCTCATCCAATGAAACACCAGAGACACTTTCTCGCAAGGCCGTCACTTGATCGACTTCGAGCTGTTTACTATGTAGCGCCTGTGTCGATTTCTGCGTGGCACTCCCGACATCTCCAATCGTAATGGTGTGATAATCATTGAGTGTCACATTACCCAGATCCACTTGCCGGTTCGTATGAACAGCCACCAGATCCAATGCATTGCTGTTGTTCCCCGGAATTCCTGCAGCCGCAGAAGAAGCCGCTATCTTGTCGGTATCCGACAGTGCCACACCGATTTGCAGTGCGGCGCCTTTTTGAGCATTCACATAAAACACATCGCCCGCAGCCGGCGTCCCGTTGATCACGACATCCAACCCATCAAAACTCAGTGGTGTTCCAGAGGTATAAGCACCGGAGGTCACATTCGCTCCGGTCGCCGTATTGAGGACAGAATAGGAGGTGGCTCCGGAAAACTGCACCTCATATCCCTGAAACGTTGCAAGAGTAGAATCTGCAATCGTTACCGAACTGCCGGTGGCGCTTCCCGTATTCCGCTCATTGGCCAGAGGGGCTGAGGGAGTTAACGTGGAAAAGAAATTATTATTCGTGGTGGCATCCAACCCATACCCAACCTGATGTTGTTGATTAAATTCGGTAGTTAAAACTGCCGCTAATCGATCGACTTGGTCCTGAAACTTCACAATATCCCCATCACGCAGAGCGAGTAATCCGCCGATTTGTCCTCCATAAATCTTATCGGATATTGAATACTCACTCCCGTCACTGCGCACGAACGTCACATCATGCAGCGGGGGGTTGTCGGGGTCGGATTTAGTCGACAGTTCATTTGCATGATTTCCCCCTACCAACAATTGTCCACCTACATTAATTCCGATGCCATCTTTTATGGATACCTGCTCAATATCCACTAACCCCGCCAAATCATTAATGAGGACCCGTCGTTGATCCCGTAAATCAGGAGCTTCAGGTCCACTGGATTCTACTTTAAAAATAACATCATTCAGCGAGGCGATTTTTGTTGCCAACCCATTAATGGTGTCGACATGTCTGGAAATTTCTCCATCGGCATCCAAGCGGATTTGATTTAACCCTTGAGCCACCGTCCTAAACTGGTCGGTGAGGGATTGCCCCTTGGCCAACAGGACCGTCCGCTGAATAGTACTTTCTGGATTCGTGGCAACATCCCGAACGGCATTGAAAAATTCTGTCAGACTCAACGATAGTCCGGAATTATCCGTTTCGGTAAAAATCCCATCGGTTTGAACCAGGTAATTGTTCCTGGCCGAAATAGATCCCAAATCCTCATTGAGGGCGGTCAATTGCTTTTCCAAGAAGGTATCGACGGTCTGACGAATAGCACTAACCCGGACCCCGCTCCCAATTTTCCCTTCAGCGGGCCGCGCTGACTCAAGGACAACTTCCTGTCTGGAATAGCCCTTGGTATTGATATTGGCGATGTTATGGGATGTGGTCGCGAGCCCTTGTTGGTTGGCACGAATTCCCGAACGCGCGATATTAAAAATGTCACTGATGCCCGCCATAAGAGTCCTATCCCTGGAGATAGACCGAGCTAGGAACCGATGGAAAATGTAATGATCCGGATCCCTGATACACCGGACCTGTCCCTAACCCTGTATACATCACTTGAATCGCCTCACAGACCCTGTGATAGATCGGCCGAATTGCAGATTCATTTTTTTTTCCTTGCTCCTGAATAAGCTGCGCCAAACGGCGAAGGTCAATCAACATGCTTTGTGCCGATTGTGCCTGTGGGTCCGATTCTGCCTTCAACCAGGTCCAAAGGGTCTCTTGAGCGACATCCCCGACTAACTGATGCAATTCACTCTCCACCTGCATTTCTAATCGGCGCATCGTATCCAAAACTTGTTCTTTTTGGCTGTTCACTTCGACCAACTTGGGCTGATCCATGATGCGTAGGCTATGGGCTTCTTGAAAAAGCAACACACCATACTGCTGAAAAGCCGCCTGAGCCTCGGCCAATGCCTTCAGCAGTCGTTCCCACTTCGCCGACTGAGGGTGATTCATCGACTTGCCATTCCCCTCATGAACCTTCGATAATTATTTTGTTCCCAACTCGTTCAGTATCGTCTCACGGGTCAAGGCATCAGCGACCTGACCAGAGGTCGCTAATTGGGTCCCCGTTTCCAATGCCTGCTGAATGCGGTTGATTTTGTCTTCTCTCACCTCAGGAAACTGCGCCACTCGAATCGAATAGTCACGAATTTCCTGTGCCAGGACGGAAAGATCAACAGGATCAGCAGACGAAGAGTGCTGGGAGGCCCGTGACGGTCCAGCCTCCTGGGTTTGAAGATTTTTCGCTTGAACGTGAAAAAATAGTTTCCCTAGCTCTCCACTGGGATCAAGGCCCCGTATGGTCATGGCATCTTGCCTCCTTCTCTATATGTATCGGAAGCAACACCATTAAACTTTACAGAACCTCTTATGATTTCAAAAAAGGGGGACCTGATGCGGGAGAACGGGTGAGGTCTTCATTCCTGGCCACCGTGTCCAAAACATAGGCCGAAAGACCAATCCCACCCGTTTGAGCTGCACGCTTGCCAATTTCTTCGTCATAAAATGAATAATACATCTCCCCCATGGGGTTGGACGTTAACTCGCCTTTGGGGACTGTCTCTCGCATCACCTTCATCAAATAGGACAGGAAATATGATTCAAATTCCTGGCTGGCGCGTAATAATTCCCCTCGACGAGCCGATTCTTCCACGCGACCTATTTTGCCACTAGATACAGAATGGGAGAGACCCGTCATATCCAAGGAAAACATATCAGAAATCATGGCCTTTATCCTTTCTAACAGACCGTCATGAACACCCCTTCTGTTCCGAGATTAGATCAATTCCAAGTCTGCTTGGAGCGCTCCTGCCGCCTTGGCCGCCGTTAGTACAGCAACCAAATCCAGAGGAGTCACACCCAATGAATTCAATGCCTTCACTAAATCCCCAAGCGTAACAGAACTATCGACTTGAATCACTCGCCCCTCCTCTTCTTGAACATCGGTTTGTACATCCGGGGTCACCACGGTTCTCCCGGCACCCTGCGCTCCCCGACCAATAAAGGCGGACTCAGGTTGAGAGACATTAAACTGCGTTCCAACCTTGATGGTCAGATCGCCATGAGAAATGGCCATACTCGCCAACCGTACATGTTCACCCATGACTATCGTTCCCGTTCTTTCATTCACCACCACCTTTGCCAGGACGTCCACATGCACATCCAACCCTTCAACCGCAGCAATCATTTGGACAATCTTACCCTGAAACCGTTCGGGAATCCCCACTTGAATCTGTCCAGAATTGAGCGCCGAGGCGACCCCATCGCCAAGATGCGTATTGATGGCCTCAGACACTCGCAATGCCGTCACGAAATCGGCCTGGTGCATAGTCAATGAAAATTTCTCCCACGCCTGCATGTCCAAATCTACCGATCGTTCAACAATCGCTCCACCAGGAATAATTCCACCGGATTGTTGATTCTTCTTCACTGTGGTTCCCCCAGCCCCGGCTTCAAACCCCGATGTGGAAAGGGGCCCTTGTGCAACGGCGTACACCTGTTGATTGGCCGCTTTGAGTGGGGTCAGTAACAAGGTGCCTCCTCGCAAGCTTTTGGCATTGGCCATAGAAGAGACCTGGACATCCAACTTCATGCCCGGCCTCGCGAAGGGTGGCAGTTTGGCCGTCACCATCACCGACGCGGTATTTTTAGTTAGCAATTGAATGGGGTCGATATTGAGTTTGAGTCCCATGGTATTCAACATGGAAATAATGGCTTGCGCGGTAAATTGACCACCGACGACGGAATCACCGGTCCGGTCCAAACCAACAATTAAGCCGTACCCAACCAACTGGTTTTCACGCACGCCTTCGATAGAGGCAATATCTTTAATCCGGGCAGCCTGAGTTTCCGCCGGTTCGGTCAAAGACCCAGTACCAACCATGAGCCATCCACTACAGCAAACCAAGACCAAACCCCATCGGGAAAACCATGTTCGCGTGAATTGTTTTAATTTTGCGTGACTTTTCATAAAGGACGATGGATGAATCACGAAATTCTCCAGTTGGGTCAAAGAAAGAAAAATTAATTCAGCTCCAAATCCTAAAACGGCGTAATCCAGTCAAAAATTCTGGTGGCCCATCCCGGTCTCTGAACATCGTCCACCACACCTAATCCGGTATAGGAAATTTCTGCATCAGCAACCTTGGATGACAAGACCATGTTCTCGGTATCCAGATCGATCCGGCGGACAATACCTTTTATGGTCATTGTTTGCGTTTCACTATTAACCGTTACCTCCCGTTTTCCACGAATCCGTAGATCTCCGTTCGGAAAGACTTCAATCACATTGGCGGCAATGGTGCCCGTCAGAGTATCTTCCCGGCTTGTCGACCCGTCGCCCTCAAATTCATGGGAAGTCCCAGCATCAATATTGAAATATTCTGCAAACTTCTGGGTGAGGGTGTTAATCCCGAAGAGTCCCCCACTTACGCCAGCTGATAGGCTGGAATCTCGGTCTGCTTTCGTGTTCGCTTTTTTGGAACCTCTGTGTTGTTCCACAATTTGCACAACGACGATGTCCCCGATGCGACCGGCTCGTCGATCCTCGAACATGAAGGCCCGCCCGTTTTCCGGATCCCATAAGGAACCCAGGGAGGATGGTGTATCCTTTGTATGGATGTTCGGCTCGGCTTCGATTTGTGTCATTGTTTTTTCTTTGGCACAGCCCGTCCAACCACTCACGATTATCAGCAGAGCGATTCCTCCCGCTCCGAATCTGGTCATTAACCGTCCAACTCTCAAAATCCTACCTCCACAAGCCCCGATGCCATAACCGTACCTAACACCTCCCGACCCGACGTCTGATTTTTAACGGGAATGGTTTCCCCCATTTTTCCAGCCGATTTGGCTACTCCTACGGTCTGAACCAGCAGGCCTTCACCCCTGACCTCAATCATCACTCGATCACCCTTATGAATCATTGGTGGGTCGTCCAACATTATTTTCCGAATCGGTTGGCTTGGAGGCAATGGACGTAAGACCTGTTTCCCCACGACTTCGTCAAGATCAAGAATAAAATCATGCGTCAGTGAAGGTGCATCGACCATCATCGAAGACAGGTCCTCGACAATCACAACCTCTTTCGGTTTCAACCAGCGAATTGGGGTCGCCACTTCGACTTGGGCCTTCACTTCACCCACAACATTCACGGTTTGGAGAAATTGCTGATTGACAAAGACCCCTACTCGAAAGGCACGTCGACCAGTCCTTCCGCCTCCTGACCATACTCCGATTTCAAGATGAAGTTTTCCTTTGGGTACCTCCACCAATTGTTTGGGGAACAATACCCGAAACGACACCTGATGATGCGGACGTCCATATCGACGTGTCAGTTCAGCCACGATTACCCGCTCGAAATCTTTGACACCTACCGATTGCGTATTCAGACGGACTGGGGTCGGTGAGACCGGGTCTTCCGCCCAAGCCATTCCTTCGGCTGTCCCCCACCCATGCCCGCACAGAAACAATCCCAGTAATAAAATGCTTGGCATCAAATTTTTCTCCTCTAGCGCCTGAGTCCATTCACAACCTGCATCATTTCGTCCGATGCCTGAATGGCTTTCGCATTCAGTTCATAGGCACGTTGAGCAATGATCATGTTGACCATTTCATCCGCAATATTCACATTGGATATTTCAAGAAATCCTTGCTGAATATTTCCAAATCCTGTGGAAAATCCCGGTGTCCCCTGCTGAGCAGGACCTGAAGACGAACTTTCTGAAAATAAATTATTGCCTTGGGCAATCAAGCCTGACGGATTATCAAATCGCACCAATTGAATTTGCCCGACCTGCGTGGCTTGGGATACTCCTGGTAATAATGCGGACACAGTTCCATCCTGCCCAATATCGACTTGAAGTGCTCCGGACGGAATAGTAATGCTCGGAATCAGCTGATCGCCATCTCCCGATACCACGTTGCCCGTATTGTCTTGCTTGAAGGATCCCGCCCGTGTATACATCGTAGTCCCATCCGGACGTGTAACTTGGAAAAACCCAACCCCTTCGATTGCCAGATCCAACGGATTGGTCGTTTGCTTGAGGCTTCCTTGAACATATTCCTTGGCGACACTGACGGGTCTCACGCCCAGCCCGACCTGAATGCCGACCGGAAACACCCCAACATTCGAAGCACTGGCTCCAGGGAGCCGAGCAATCTGAGACAAAAGATCCGCAAATTCAGCTCGACTTCGTTTGAATCCGGTCGTATTCACGTTGGCGAGATTATTGGCGATCGTGTCAATATTGAGTTGTTGGGCAGACATGCCCGTTGAAGCAGTATGCATCGCTCGAATCATTCTGGATGGTCTCCCTTTTTGTACTGTGCCTTAATCCCCAGGGCATGGTCACACAGCAATAACGTCATATGGCTTTCAGGATGCTTGTGAAGCATCATCCTTGAACCCGACCTGCTTGAATAGCCTGGGCCGCCAGTTCATCCATCGCTTTAATCGCCTTCTGCATTTGCTCATATTCTCTAGTCACTTTGATCAACTCAACCATATCCAAAGCCGGATTCACGTTGGATTGTTCCAACATGCCTTGGTGCACCGTGGTCTGCTTATCGGCGACAACCTGATCTGGCACGGTCCAGAATAAATTGCCCACCTTGACGGTTTCTTGTCCATCCGCAATTGTATCCACCCGCAACTTGTCCACAACCTGATTATTGACCCTGAGAGTCCCATCGACCCCGATCACAACATCCCCAGGCGGAAGAGTAATAGACCCTTTCTTTCCTAGGAGTGGGTCACCAGTATGTGCCACTAAATTACCGTTCGCATTTCGATACAATTTCCCACCACGGTAATAGCGCAATCCATCCGGGGTTTGAGCAACCAAAAACCCATTGCCCTCCAACCCCACATCTAACGGTTCTCCCGTCTGAAACAAAGCGCCTTGAGAACGATCTGGCGGAAGGCCGTCCATTGTGGGAAATAAATCTATTCCAGGCACTGACGGTCCTGAGGTCTGTCCCAGGATGGTGGCGAAGACCGGCTTATCCTTTTTAAACCCGGTGGTATGCACATTCCCAATATTATGAGAGAGAACTTCCATGCGGTGTTCAAGTGTAATCGCCCCGGCTAAGGGGGGATAAATACCTCGGTTCATTGCTTCCTCCTTGAGGTGAATACCCGAAGAATTCTGCAACGCATGTGCCAATAAGGTAGGGACGGATGTTTTGACCAATGAAGAGAGCCGGAAGATAGAATTTTCTAGGGAAGGGGACCTTTCACTCCACAAACCTGGCACCAGTATAGCCAAATTCGCAATTGGTGCCTAATGAACCTTTATTGTCTAAAACTGAGAGCCGTTGTAATCACGGGAAGCGCACTGGCCCATACCGGCATTACTTTCCCCATTGGCCTGATCCTGCCTAGTAAAAGAGAGGGACCGGGTCAGGCAATACTCCCGTTGACAGATCGTGAAATAGACTCTAGGGAAGGTAGGGGTGCGAGGAATCTATGTCGGAAGGTGTATTCTTCAGCACAATGAGTTCTACTCGACGGTTAGAGGCTTGTCCCTGTGGGGTATCATTTAACTCGACAGGACGAGTCCCCGCATAGCCCGTTGAGGACAGTCGATAATCAGCGAGATGATGCTGGTCGATCAAATATCGGACCAAGGTATTGGCCCTGGCAGTAGAAAGATCCCAATTGGAGGGATAGAGAGACGATCGAATCGGTTGATTGTCCGTATGCCCTTCAACGGCAATAAAATTGGGCAACTCCTTGACGAGGCTGGCAATGAGATCAATAAATTCTTTAATTTGTGGATTCAGCCTGGCACTACCACTTTGAAACAACGCATCGTCTTTGATCCTAATATTCAAACCACGTTCCGTCGTGGTGATCTGCACCCCTTGAGGAATATTCGCTGCGGTAATTGCATTGGCCACGCTTAAGAAGGCCCGAGCATTGTCCCCTGAAGAAGGTTTGACTTTCACCTGAATAGGAGTATTCCTGTTTATGGGAAGACTCACGATTGAAAGATCTCCCACGGTCTTCTTGTTGTTAAAGGAACTCACCAGGGATTCGCTGAGGACCTTGAATTTCCCTTCATTAACGGAGGAGACTGAGTACATCACCACAAAAAAGGCAAACAGCAAGGTAATGAAATCGGCATAGGAGACCAGCCATCGTTCGTGATTCTCATGTTCCTCATGTTTTTTTTTCACACGCTCCCTCTCGCCAACAATCCGACGGTCCTCAATTTACTATTTCTTTTTCTCCGACGAGGGCAAAAAGCCACTCAACTTCTCCTCAATCATTCTGGGATTCTCACCTTGAGCCACCGACACAAGGCCTTCTATCACCATAATTTTTCCGATGATCAAGGTCTTCGCTTTCAATTTGATTTTACTGCCCATGGGGAGAAACAAGAGGTTGGCAGCTCCCACCCCATAGACCGTAGCCACAAATGCCACCGCGATCCCACCACCCAATGCCGAAGGGTCGGCCAGGTTTTCCATCACATGAATCAAGCCTAATACTGCACCAATAATCCCCACACACGGCGCATATCCTCCAAACGCTTCATATACCTTGCTCGTCGTGCCAAATTCTTCTTCAAACATTTCCACCTCTACTTCCAGAATTTCTTTTATTTTGTGAGGCTCTGTTCCATCGACCACCAACTGCACCCCTTTGGCCATTAACGGATCAGCCAAGGACTTTATTTGCCCTTCCAGGGCCAAGAGTCCCTGTTTCCGGGAGATATTTGATAACTCCACGATCTTGGCAATAATGCCCTGCATATCAACCTTCACATTTCCAAATACCATGCTCGCACTGGAAAGAGCTTTCAAGAAAATTGGAAGAGGGAATTGCAGCATCACCGCACCTAAGGTGCCTCCCATCACAATCAAAAATGCCGTCCCTTGGAGAATGGAACTTAAATGCCCGCCCTCCAGATGTTGCCCCCCAACAATGGCGCCAAGGGAAACAAGGATGCCTAATACCGATAAAATATCCATGATGGACGACTCTTTCTTATTAAAAAGTCTGATTATTAAACAAGCGTTCAAGGTCCAGCAGCAGCACCAAAGACCCATTCACCCGTCCTACCCCTTTATGACATTCTTCGGTTCCTCCCCGACCCGTGGGGGCGGGTATTTCAATATTTTCTTCCGACAGGCGTAAGACTTCTTCAACAGAATCGACGATAAATCCTAAAATCATATTGGCGACTTCCACAACCACAATTCGAGTATCCTTGGTGGGTTCCGTCCCAGACAGACCAAAGCGGGCCCGAAGATTAATAATGGGGATCACTTTTCCACGCAGATTGACCACCCCGTCCACATAATGAGGGGCATTCGGAACCTGAGTGATGTCCAGCATACGAATAATTTCTTGAACCCCTAATATATCAATGGCAAAGACCTCGTCCCCCAACTGAAAACTCACCATTTGGAGAACTACTCCACAGTCTTCCCCAAAACCATCATGAGGTAATACCTTCGTCAAAGTGTTCTGCATGACTTGTGTCCCTCCAAACGCGTCAAAACTCTCTCTCCTGTACCATTTCGACCTTGTAAGAACCGATGGGTAAGAACCATTACCATACTTTTTTCTCGAATCACATCAATGACATACCTCATATACTGAACCTGCAGCATGGAACCCCATCGCCCATGGCATCATTTGCCTCAATACGGGTAGTTCATTTTTGTTAAGTGCAATACTCGATTCGCCAGCAATTTCCAACCTTCCACCATCGTTTTTGCAATTTAAGAATAAATGCTTCTCATTGATCCTCAGCAACATACATTAGGCTCCCTTGGAGGTATGTGACAATTTGCAACAATCTCACCGAAGCTTCCACATTCCCCACCAACGTCAATCATCAGTGCCTTGAGGCTTCAACAAGGGCTCTGATAGGGTGAACACCATTATTACTCCATTTTCATGCATCGAAATAAAGGATTCATTCCATGGACAGACTAGCCAGTTCACAAGCCGACCGTTTACTCCTTGATGCAAAAAAAGCCATTCTGCAAGAACAACATCAACGTTTCCGGGACCTTCAACTTGAGGGCCGCTGGGATGATGCCTGGAAACAATTGCATGTCACCTTGGCCTGCGCAGCAGACTTACTCAAGGACTCTGTCACCATGCTGGAACAGGTTGTCGCCCGGAAAAAACTTCCTCCCTCGACCGACCAATCAACAGGATTCAACGGTTCCATCAACCAGTATCCCCCTTCAGCCCCATAAGGATGTTTGACACCCCGCTGGACAGGGGAACCTTTGAGTTACACCTTAAATGATCCGACCAACTTCTGAAGATCCATGGCCACCACCCGTAAATCATGACAGGCTTGGGCCGATTGAAAGACTCCTCTGGTTGTCTGACGTGTTGCCTGGGTCATGGATTCTAACTCGCTGGCAATTTGTCGCGTGGCCGTGGATTGCTTTTCCGTAGCATTGGCAATTTGTTGAATCATCCCCGCCGTAGCATTGATCATAGAATGAATGTTTGCCAAAGCCTCTCCGGTTTTCTTGGCTAACCCCACCCCCTGTTCGACTTGACCTGTCCCTTGCTCTATCGACAAAACAGCACTTCGTGTATCCTTCTGAATTTCCCGGATCATATCCCCAATTTCTTTTGTTGCCCTAGTCGTCCGTTCTGCTAACTTCCGCACTTCATCGGCAACCACAGCGAACCCTCGTCCTTGTTCACCCGCCCGAGCAGCCTCAATCGCCGCATTGAGTGCCAATAGATTTGTCTGATCCGCAATATCTTCAATCACGCGAACGATTTCACCAATTTGATCCGAAGACCGCCCAAGAGCGGTAATAATGTTGGCAGCCTCAACCACTGCGTGAGAAACCTGCTGCATGTCCATCACGGATTGTTGCATCTCATTCTGTCCGCCCCGGGCTGTGTGGGCCGTTTCCTGAGCAATCCGTGCAGCTTCGGTAGAATTTCGGGCCACTTCCCCCGCCGTCCTGGTCATTTCCTCCACAACGGAAGCTGACTGAATAAAACGGCCATCTTGCCCTTCAGCCGTTCGAACTACCCCATCCACGGTCGTAGAGAGCTGAACGGTGGACGTCACAAGACGGTTTGTTGCTTGACTGACCAACGACAATGCCAACTGCATCTTTTCAATAAATGAATTGAGGTCGTGACTGAGTTCCACGATTTCATCAGAGCCACTTCCAACTGGCACTCGTTTCGTCAGATCGCCTTCACCCCGTGCAATGTCACGACAGATACCCATTAAGTCATCTAGAGGTTTCAACACAAGTCGATGAACCAACCAATACACCGCACTCAAGAAAATGATGACGATTCCGATCATCCACATTCCTGAATAGAGCATCGAACTGACCATCGCCTCTTTTGCCTGCATTATCGGAATTGAAAGAGACAACATCCCAAGCACATCTCCCAATTTTTTCCCGCCATGACAAGTTACGCAGGCCTCTACGGTAGCCACATCGGCACTCGCCCGTCGAAAAATAGGAACCCCGTTGATCGTCTCAATTTCGCTGACACCCTTTGCCCCATTTTTCAATAGCTCAAGAGCCCTTTGTTCAAACGTATCTTTCGGCGCATTGGCAGGATTCATCGGCTGATCACTCACATATCGGGCCTGATACCCTCCCACCAACTCTAATTTCTTGCCGATTTCCTGTATGGCAGTGGCGGGAAAAGGAACGGCATCAGGATCTTGCTCATGATAACGAGACACATGCAGGTGAAGCCCCATGGACGATTGTTTTATTTTCCCCACATAATTTTTGGCAATATAGGCTCTCGTGACTTCAAATTGCGCTTGAATAATCCTTCCTTCCTCCTCCAAAAGCACCTGCAATCGGCCAAGCTCTTGCTGGTAAATCACGGTTAGGCCGCAGACAATCATTCCAACGGCTAGGGTTCCCAGAATTAATACGAGTTTATGACCGATTCTTAAGCACTGCATACACGTCCTTCATTAGGAACACATTGAACAAAGGATAGTATTATCTTTTTAGCGTAAAGCGACTGAGAGATGTTTGGAGATCCTCTGCCAATGCTGCAAATTGCTTCGTTGCCGTCGCCACCCCCTGAATGTGGCTTTCATTATCCTGACTGAGTTGCGCGACCTGTTGAATACTCGAAGAGATTTTTCCGGAGACCGCAGATTGTTGTTTCGTGGACTCGGCAAAATGTTGAATCATATCCACCACCCGTTGAACCCCCTGGACGATCTCCGTTAATCGACTCCCCGCTTCCCTGGCCAGCACCATGCCGGTATGCGCCTCTTCAGTTCCCGCTTCCATCGAAAGAACCGCTTCATGAGTTCCAGCCTGTACCGATTCGATAACAGCCGCAATTTCTTTTGTCGCTTTCCCCGTTCGCTCGGCCAGCTTCCGCACCTCATCTGCGACCACAGCAAACCCTCGGCCCTGCTCCCCTGCCCTGGCAGCTTCAATGGCTGCATTGAGCGCCAAAAGATTTGTCTGTTCCGCAATATCTTGGATTACTCCAATAATGTCCCCTATATCCTTAGAACGTTGTCCTAAATTCTGAATACGGCTGGCGGATTCCTGAATCCGGTTGGATACCGATTCCATCCCATGAATAGAAGAGACCACAATATCCCCACCCCGAACGGCTGAATCATTGACCCCTGAGGCCGTCGAGGCCAGGGCCTGCGTGTGTCGAGCCATATCATCTGCTGTAGCAGACATTTCTTCAACCGCTTCAGCAACCTGAGTGGCTTGGTGAACTTGTGATTGGCTGGCGCGAACGACCTGATGGCCTACCGAGGACAATTGGACCGACGCTTGAGACAGGGAGTGAGCGACGTTCCGTGTTTGCAAAAGCATCCGGTTTAATTCATCCAACAGGTTATTCAAAGCCAAACCCATTTGCCCGAGTTCGTCTTGAGTTTTCACGTGAACCCGGTGAGTGAAATCCCCCTTCGAGGCTTTCGCCGCCACTTCCCACACGGGTTTCAATCGGCTCACGACTTTTCTTCCCATAAAAATTCCAATGGGGACCACTACGAGAAGCCCCAACAGCATCTCCAACAAAGTACTATTGGTCAGACTCCTGACATGACTGAATGCTTCATCCTCCGGAACCTGCACCAACACCGACCAGTGCATCCCCAACGATCCCCCCGCCCCTGACATCGGGCTATATCCGATGACCTGATTCGTGCTTTTCCCGGGATGAAAATTTCTGGCGTTTCCGGATTGGCCCTGAATCGCCAATTGTGCAGCCTCAAGGCCCAGCTGAGCCAGGTTGGCCTTAAACACCACATTTTCTAAATCGTGAATCATTTCCTCTGTTCCATGGACAGCTGGAGCATATTCCATCAGCGTCATACCTTTGCCATCCTGGAGGGTAAGTTCCGCATGGGGAAACCCTGCTTTTTTTAAATCCAGGTATGCCTTTTGAAAAAAGGCTTCAATTTTTGAAAACTTCATGCGTTGGCTCCCATACCCAACCACTCGCCCGTTAGCATAGAGAGGAACCGAGAGGCCGATTGTCAAACTGCTCTCTTGGGGGAAGAGCGCCTCCACATCTTCATCTACCATGACATTTTCCACAAAGACCTCTTGGGTCACATTTCTTGTCAAAGAAGACTCTGTCAAGCGAATACTTCCTGTCCCCTGTTGGAGGGCTCGAAACCACGGAGTCAATCGATAATTTTTTCCATACAACTTTTCCGTCCGAATAGGCAGGCCTTCTGCATCATGATCATTCACGGCGATCAGATTGCCATCCAAATCCACCACTTGAACCAAAGAATACATGCCGGTTGCCTGAACATACGCATTCAATACCTGGACGAATTCGTGTGAGGGACGAACAGTTTGTTCCCATAGTTCAGCACCACCCAGGATCGGACTCCGACTCAATATCCGGGCATCCGCAAAACGCTCAGAGAGATAGAGGGAAATTTTTTCAACAATCACTTTTGCCACGTCTTCGTATTGAACCCCAACCTCTTTTTTCAAAACCTCTCCAGTTTGGAACAACGAATAAACTTGAACACTCAGAGGAATCAGCGAAAAAAACACAAGAATCCAGACTAATTTTGTCGTAATGCCGACATTCCACTTGGGCTTCCTCATTTGTATCCTCTTGTTAATCTTTTCATGGGTCTCGAGATGGGGTAGTACATTCTTCTCAGCAATTACAACAAATATTCTTCCCTTTACGAGGTCACCACGATTCCCGAAGATTTTCCGAGATGCTGAACTAATTTGTCACGAAGGTCGGTTGGATGAAATTTGGTCACATAATCGGTCACACCCAAAGCCTTTCCTTTATCCACATTGCACTGGCCGGACAAGGAGGAATGCATCAAAATGGGAAGGCCCTGCAATCGGGAATCTTCGCGGATAGCCTTTGTCAGGGAAAATCCGTCCATTTCTGGCATTTCAATATCGGTAATGACCCCTACGACAAAGTCGAAAATGGTTCGATCCGTTTTGTCACCCAACTCCGCATACTGTCGTAACCGGATGAGCGCCTCTTTTCCCGTCTGTGTTTCTTCATATTTCATGCCCAACCGTTCCAGCGTTTTGGTAATTTGTTTTCTGGCCACAAGGGAATCGTCGGCAACCAACACACGTTTTCCGGCTAATTCATCGTTCAGTTCAATCCCTACGAGGACTTCCTCTTCACTTCTAGGGTGCAATTCGGACAACACCTTTTCCACATCCAAAATCAACACCATTCGGCCATCTTCCAATTTCGTAATAGCCGTGACCGCCCCTTGCCGGCTGGACTGGACCATCGGTGGAGGAATCTGAATCCGTTCCCACGACATACGAATGATCCGATCAACGCCGCCTACCAAAAATCCCTGTTTGTTATCGTTATATTCCGCAATGATCAACTTCGCGCCAACCGGATCCAAGGGCCCGAGTCCAATCGCCTGTTTTAAATCCACTAATGCGATATTTTCTCCACGGAGATTCACTAAACCCAGGATTCGAGGATCAGAGTCTGGAATTTTCACCACGGGTGGGAGCTTCATGACTTCGCGAATTTTAAAAACATTAATTCCGTAAGTCTCATTAGTCCCAAAATGAAACATTAAGAGTTCCATCTTATTGGCCCCCGCCAGCCCGGTCCGTTGATCAATTTCTGCCATCCATTTTGCCATTACGCTTTCCTCATTCTTCCACTCACCAAACGTGGCACAGATCATCCTTTTTTATAGTTCCGCCGCTGTTCTCATGTCTGTCTGGATAAAGCCCCAGGCAGTCTAGCCAGCCCTACTCACTTCCCCTAGGCCTCACGCTTCATTGTTTTATACATTAGCGCATACCGGTATACGTTGAAGTCTGCACTTCCCTTACTAAATCGGCCATATCCAAAATCAAGACTACTTTGCCATCTCCGGTAATGGTCGCTCCCGCCACGCACTTTACGTTGGCCAAAAATTCTCCCAACGATTTAATTACGACTTCCTCTTGTGCCCGCAATCGATTCACTACAACTCCAAACTGTTGTTCACCAATCTTCACAACTACGACATAGCATTCAACACCAGTCCGGTCCCTGGGAATATGAAAGGTTTCCCCAAGGTCCAGGAGAGGAAGAATGCGTTCTCGGAGATTCAATACCGCCTGTCCATTTATACTTTTAATTTCATCCTTGGTGACTTTGACAGCCTCAACCACGGAAGCCAGCGGGATGGCAAATGTGGCGCATTCCACCTCAACCATAAGTGCTTGAATAATGGCCACGGTCAGTGGAAGTTTGATCGTCACGCGACTCCCTTGACCGGGATCAGAATCTAACTCCAAACTCCCATTCATGCGACTAATATTGGTACGAACCACATCCATACCCACCCCACGACCGGACACATCACTCACCTGGTCCGCGGTACTAAACCCTGGAAGAAAAATTAGATTCATGATTTCCCGAGGACTCATGACTTCCAATTCGGCTTGAGCCACCAAGCCTTTTTCGAGAGCTTTTTCAGCGATTTTCTCAACTTGTAACCCCCGACCATTATCTTCCACCCGAATCACAATACTGTTACCTTCTTGCTGGGCTGACAGTCGCACATAGCCTTCAAGACCTTTACCGTGTTGTTTACGATCGGCAGCGGTTTCCAAGCCATGATCCATCGAATTTCTCACCAAATGGACCAACGGATCACTTAATTCGTCGGCAACGGACTTGTCGACTTCAGTATCTTCCCCCAGTAATTCCAAACGCACTTGCTTACCTAATTTACCGGCCAAATCCCGAACCAACCTTGGAAATCGGGAAAACACCTTGCGAATAGGAACCATCCGTGTTTTCATCACCGCCAATTGCAAATCGGAGGTCACCAGATTGAGTTGCGCCAACGTCACGTTTAATTCCCGGAGGGTAGAACTTGTCTCGTCTTTCTCCTCCAGCCCATTCCCCAACTTAATAAGACGATTACGATTCAAAACCAGTTCCCCCACCAGATTCATGACATGATCCAAGCGTTTGGTTTCGACTCGAACGGTCTGGTCTTCTTCTTTACCACCTGATGCCTTGGCGGCCGGAGCACTCACGGCTTGAACGGTTCGGGTCGTCGCTTCTTTCATTTTTGTTAATACATCAGATAACCCAACTGGGCAGTCAGAAGCTCCTGCTGGTTCCGCCACCTCCTCAATCCCGGCGGGTACATCATGCTGAGGGGCTTCTTGCAAAGAAGACCAGGAAGAGGTATCAGGAGGCACTACCACAGAAGAAAGAATCTTTTCTGCCGGAGGTGGAGAAGGAGCTGAGGTGACTGTGTCCATCTCGGCCTTATGAGGGGTGGAGACGGACAGCATCAGGTCGTCCGCGCTATCCATCGTTAATGTCAATTTATTCACAATGTTAAAGGTCTCGACATGAGAATCTTCTCCCGTCTCCCGAATATCAGACTGGAGCATTTTCACCGCGTCCACCGCTTCCAAAATAATGTCGATAATGAACGGAGAAACCGACATCTCCCCCTGCCTCAGTTTGTTCAACAAACTTTCGGCTTGATGCGCCACTTCAACCAAATGGGTAAACCCCAAAAAGCCAGCCGACCCTTTCATACTGTGCATACACCGGAAAATTTCGTTAAGCAGTTCGCTGTTGGAAGGCTCCGTTTCCAGTTTTACGAAATGTTGGTCAAGGGCTTCCAGCATTTCCGAGCTTTCCGCCAAAAAATCGTTGAGTATTTCTTTCATTTCGTCATTCATCGATCACCTGTTCTCAGCTCCTAGACTTTCTCGTTCATCCCATCGCCCCCCTGAGACATCGGGTTTGAAGGTTCGTGTATAGGCAATTAGGACATTCCGTATTCAGACATGATGTTATCGACCAGGTCTTGTTGAAGGGCCGTAGTTTTTGAGGATTCCAACTGACGCAGCATTTCATACCCTCGTCCTTCACCCGATGCTCCGGTCTCACCCTTCTGTTGTTGAATTCCAAAAATTACCACCAACTTTAACAATTTGTGTTGAATTTCATTTAAAATCGTCACAAGCTTTGCCACGCGTTGGGCTACGAGATCCTGAAAAGACAACGCCACATGGATATCTAACAGTCTTCCTTCATCAGCCTTCACCATGATCAAAATTGCATCAAGATCCTTGACAGCCCTCCCGGCCACATTGGCGCGCAATTGTTCTAAATGATGTTGAATCCCCTCCCGGTTCCGTTCCAATTCCTCTGTCAGGCTGAGGACCTTATGCGTTCCGTCCTCCGTCATTTTGGCAAGATCATACAAATGTGATGTGGCTTGAGGCAGTTGATCTGAGGTGGAGGTCACAGGGGATTCCATTTCCCGTATGGTTTTGGTAATCACTTCCACATACTTGGCCAATTCCTCCATTTCTGCATTAATGGAACGTTTTTCATTCAAGAGCTCTTCGGGCATCTCTCCATCGCCTGGCATCTCGGTCTCAATCATCCGATCCACGAGCATAAGAATCTCCTTCCTATCGTCTTATTCGGAGAATGTTCTGCCCCGTTATGACGTTTTTGCCGGCTGAACATTTGCAAATATTTTTTCTAATTTTCCTTGCAAGACTTCCGCGGTAAATGGCTTAACGACATAGTTACTGACCCCGGCTTGGACTGCTTCGATTAAATTTTCCTTTTGCGCTTCAGCAGTCACCATTAAAAACGGGAGCGTTTTTAATTCTGCATCGCCTCGAACCGCCCGCAAAAGCTCAATGCCTTGCATCACCGGCATATTCCAATCGGACACCACCAAACCAAAGCCACCGCCCTTCAATTTCGTCAAAGCATCCTGCCCGTTTTCGGCTTCCATGATGTCCGTAAAGCCGATTTGACGTAACACGTTTTTGACAATCCTACGCATGGTAGACATATCGTCGACCACCAACACTTTCATCCCGGTATCAATCATGATGCGCTCCTTACGCCTTGGGCCGTAAAATCCCAGGCAATGTGGGTATTCCCATTAAAGAATCATATTGAATTCGTTGATATTCTTATTATCCTGTACTTACCTGGCCTATTCGAAATTCGGTTTTCTTCTCTTGTTTCTTTAGCCGTCCTTATAAAATTTCACATCTCGGTTTTCGTTCTTTCATCGGACAATCTTGGTGGGCCGCCCGTGCCGTAGACTATTGATAATATTTTTTCGGGGGTTCGGGACCTGAACCTTGATTGAAGTCAATTTCCCCGGGTCTTAAAACCTTAAACAACATCCGAGGACTCAGGATTCGATTGCTTTGGACAGACAAGGGTAGGAGGGAAGAGGAAGTGTTATCTGAAGTGTTATCTCGTGCGACGGAAAAGCTATGAACGATAACGCCTCTGAGCACGTTCAAAGATCAGGGGATACGCTCACTTGCTCAATCCGGGGCATCTTGCCCTCAGAATATGAGCAAGGAATTCATGTGGCGTCTGACCCATCCTCCAGGAAAAAAGTCATGGGCCACCAACGGGAGTTAATTCAAACTAAACCTGTCCCGCGCCGCCGGTTGGGGCCCAGCACCAAGCATCACGGGCTCTCCTCCAGCATTTTGTACCCAGGCTTCAATTTCCTCCCGAACAAAACGCCAGTGTTTCCCAACTTTATGCCCTGGGAGTCGACGTTCTCTCGCTAGCTTGTAGATTGTCGATTTTGGGACTTTCAAAAACGTCGATACTTCACTTAAGGTCAGCAAATCTTTCATTGTGGCACCCTCATTAGAGTTTGGTCAGTAATGTGTGTGATATCGGACTAATCATGTGAAAACTTGAGACTTCTTCTTAGATAGTTGAAAATTGTGCTCTCTTCACCAACTGATCCCGGCTTAGGAAACATGGTCATTCCGCGTACCGCCCTCAGCGAAAGAGATGGCTTGAGACCGCCACTCCTTTTCTCCTTGAAAAAAAATCAAACGTTCAAATACACAGATTAGCTGTTTAACCCTCTGCTCTAATTGGATGACCGCTGAATGAAGAAGGGGAAATGTTACCGAGACAGCCCTGCATTCAAGTTGTTCAGCTTCTCTCCATTCTGACATGGCATGTACTGCACCCAGCGCCCCTTTCATCTGATGAGCCAGTCTTTGGAGCTCTTGGCGATTCTGCATGTGAATAGCTTGATGTAACCCTTTGATCAAATCCGGGGTTGTGGCCTTAAAAATGTGGAACAAGGAATACAGCAACCCCTCATCTCCCTCCAGGGCGTGTAAAGCGGCTGAAACGTCATAGAGCCCTCTGTCCTCAGGAAACTTGGAGGGATTTCCCTCATGGTGTTCCCGTTCTGAGTCTCTAGTGCCAACCGAAAAAGTCCCCTTCCGATCAGTCTTGTTATCTGTCTTGGATGAGGCCTGATCTATGACATCTCCAGGAACAAACCCTACCCATTGCCGGAGTATTCGTTCAAAGTCTCGTAAATGAACCGGCTTAAAAAGGCAATCATCCATGCCATTCTCCAGGCATTGTTGCCCATGTTCAGAAAGCACATGGGCTGTCATCCCGACAATCGGAATATGGTGAACCGGAGGAAACGCCGAACCATGATGGCGATGCCAATAGGCCGATGTATGGAGAAAGGCTCCAGCATGTTCCAATTCCCGAATATGTTGAGTGATGGCCAACCCATCCATGTCGGGAAGTTCCCAGTCCATCACGATGCAATCCACATCTGTGGATTGCAAGAATGTCAACGCTTGGGTCCCCGTATCCACGATCGTCACTTGGCATCCTAGTTTCCCTAACATACCCGCTGCAACACGTTGATTGACGGGATTATCCTCCACAACCAGCACCGAAGGTCCTGCCTCTTTATGGAGAAGTGGTGGCTCTAAGACCTCCAACGCCCCCTGCACGATCTCCACGGAAAGCCGCTCAGCGGGTCTTGGTAAATCTGATGGCTTGGGATCGTCCATTTCGCCGAATATGCATTGAAAAAATTGCTTTCGGTGTAAGGGAAGCGTGATCATTCCATCAAACCTCAAGCTTTTTTCTTCATCATCCTTGCCAAACCAAAATGGCTTAAGACCTAAAACTTTGACATTGTGAAACAGCGAAAAAGAACGTATTCGTCCAACCCATTCCCGAACAGCCGCTTTCTCCAGAAAATTACTCAGAATAACCCCTGCGAGGTGACATTCTGATTCGTGGACACTTTCAAACAGGATGTTCGTCTGTTGAAGGCTATCTATTTGCACAACCTTGACACGCACTTCCTGAAGAAGTTGCTCCATCACCCACCCAGACGATTGTTGGGGGCCGATCACCCAGACCTCCTTGCCAGCAAGGGATCTGACGTCAGTGCGTGGCGCATGAATAGTCCGTGATGCCCGACAGGGAATGTCACACCAAAATGTCGATCCCTGATCGGGTTGACTCCTCATCCCGACAGTCCCGTGCATCAACTCGGCTAATTGCTTGCAAATCGCTAACCCTAAACCGGACCCCCCAAATTTTCGGCTCATGGAGCTATCCGCCTGAGTAAACACGTGAAAAATTTTTTGCTGAACCTCCTCGGACACACCTAGGCCGGTGTCTTGGGTCGACAATCGAACCCACAACCGAGTGTTTTCACCCGGCTCACCGGAAAGATCATTCAGCCCATCCAGGGAACCATCACACTCAGGATTCGTTGGATGAATCAGCGAACCGCGCAGCAAAACGGATCCCTCCATCGTAAATTTCAGCGCATTTGAAAGATAATTACATAGAATTTGTCGCAAACGGTGAGGATCGCCAAACAGCTCGGAGGGTACATCCGGGTCGACATAGGCTGCCAAATCTAGACCCTTTCGATGAGCCCGCTCTGAAAACAGATCGACGACCTCTTCAAATAGAGACGTCAAATTGAACCCAATGCTTTCCAATACCAATTGACCAGATTCAAGTTTGGAAAAATCCAAAATATCATTAATGATGGTAAGCAACCCCTCACCCGACATACGGATAATGTTGACACATTCCTGTTGCTCTTTATCAAGAGATGAAGCAAGCAAGACCTCCGCCATACCAATCACTCCGTTTAAGGGCGTGCGAATTTCATGACTCATCACAGCCAGAAACGCGGCCTTGGCTCGAGTAGCAGATTCAGCCTTAATTAACGCATGGTCCAGTTCATGATTTTTCGCTTCCAAGGTATCCGCAAAGGCCGACATTTCTGCAGCGGCTCGCTTTGGTTCGGTGATATCCATGCCATACCCGCGAAGTAATCCCAAATCCGCATGGGGAGCAAATGTCCAGGAATATTGCCTCTCCCCAACACTCACCTCGTAATGCATCTCTAGATGTTTTTGTGACAAACAACGCCTAGCCAAATCCAAAAACCGATCCGGCAAAGCCGTGGAAAAACCGTCCTGACCGATACGGGCTTCCTCCATCAGGCGAACCATAGCGGGATTGGCATACAGAAGTTGTCCCGCCGCATCCACTTCAATCACAGGGAAGGGATTTTCCTTCGGAATGGACGCTAATCGGCGGGTTTCTTCGGTTAATTTCATTTCTGAACTGAGATCTCGAAACATCAACAAGTATCCCGAAGCCTCCACGTCATCTACCACAAGCCCTTTCAATTCCACCCAACACCATGTCCCCTGCCGACTTCGCAAACGAGTCCGTGGAACCCATAGCATGCTTTTTTCTAGTAGTAATCCTGAAAGAGGGCAGATTTCTGTATGATTTTTTTCACAGAGGACCAGACATTCCAAGAGATCATGACACGAAACATTCGTGGGACAGGCTGCTCCCCACCCTAACAGACGTGAGCCGGCCAAATTCATATGTGTTAATTGACCATTCCGATCAACTAGACACACCCCGATCATCAGGCCATCCCATAGAGTCTGAAACAAGAGAGAATTTGACCACATAAGTTATGACAGGATTTCTCGAAGATTTATAGAAGAATCCGCAGAATCGAGCACTTTTGTAATCTTTACTTCATACTTCAATTCTGAAGGGATCCCTAAATTTTTCACTTCTGGCTTCTTAAGGATTTCGCCCGTGCAGGTCTTGATAATTTTAACCTGTGGTCTCACACTCATCTCAGGATTCTGTTTCACCACCACGGCATCCTCACCAGTGGAAAGTTGAACAACCGTGCCCACAGGATAGACCCCCAACACCCGAATCATGGCTTCGACAAACCGTGTCGGGAACTTCCCACTTTTGGCCTCCTGGTAAACTCGGCGGATTGCCAAGGCCACAGGAAATGATCCGGAGGAATTCCCGACAGCAAGCAACTCGTCAACATAATCAGTGAGGCCCAATAAAGTCCCAGAATCAGAGACCGGGTTCCCCCCTATAACCGTGGAATATCCTGATCCGTCTAAATAAGCATGATGCTCCTGTACAATTTGAACGATTCCCTGAGAAAATTGCGTTTTTTTATTAATCAGTGCCACACTCATATCGACATGTTGCTGCAACAACGAATAATCAATCCCAATGCTTCCCCACCGTGCCTGGACGACGTTGAGCGGAAGCCGCATATAGCCGACATCATGTAATAGCGCGGCCACGGCGACCTCTTCAAGCTGCTTCACCTCCCACTTGAGTTGAAGGCCAACCAGAATCGACATCAAGGCGGTATCGACGACATGCGAGTAAAGAGTGGGATCGAACTGTTCAAGATGCTCAATCAGGAGGATCTCGGCGACCACAGTAGGGTGAGCTAACGCCTTTTCAACCAATGCCTTGGCCGCCTCCTGCATAGGGACATGAGGAATGATCTGGCCGGTTTTGACGCCTTCGAACATGTCTTCCAAAGCCGTAATCGTATCTCCGCGAAACCGGATTAACCGTTCTTGATGTTCATCATCCCGTCCGTCTTTTCTTTCTGGAGCGCATGACGTGGGCGCTTGGCTGGATGAATCATCCTGACTGGAAGACCTTTCTGAATCCGGATGACACTCCTGGGTATCCTCGACTGGAAAGGATTCTGCATCGGGCGACACATCGAGCCCCTTGGCAGTATCAATTTCGACTTCATGAATTCCGGATTGAAGCAATTGCTGCACATCGTGGGAGGAAAGAAGTCGGCGATGACGAAAGAACGGCGACTTCCACCAGGAATCGAGGATTCGAACCAAATACATGCCTGCACATATCTGTGAACAGGCTAGACGCTTTCGAGTCGGCATAGATGAGTGCTCTCCGTAAGAAAGGCTTTTGCTTACATTATTGAATCAGGAAGAGTCAGGAACAGACCTGTCCCCTCACACCTTCGCCTTCCATCATACACTGGCATTCCCGACATTTTGCATCGGAAATCCTTCTTTGCTTTTTCAGATAGATCCCCACTAACGACCGGCAGAGATGATGGGAAAATGTGGCCATTCGTTTCTTACCCTCACGCTCATCTTTTACGTTTCACGATCCATATCTGGATTCCATTGGAGAGAGAGCATTAAAGCCGGATAAAGAAAAATGAGGATTACACTCCTGATGGCACAACCGGCAATTGAGTTATCTCATCTATTGTCTGATAAATGGGAATCATTTTGGCGACATTGGCTAAATCCAAGACCTGACGAACATACGTTTGCGGGTTCACCAGGCTAAAAGGAATTTTTCTACTTTTGAGAGTTTGATGAGCAATCACCAAAAGACCCAAGGCGGAACTATCCACAAACGACACCTGCCCAAAATCCAAGACTATCGGCGATCCCTCTTTCATTGCCTCATCTAAACTGTCCTTGAATGTTTTTTTTGCGCCAAAGTCAAACCGTCCAGCCAAATGTATGACCACGGCTTTCTCAATTTTTTCTTGCGTGACATTCATAAACTCCTCCATGGTGTATACCAAGAAACCTTCTTGACTATCCTGTGATCATCCAATTCCCCTTATCGGTGAGGGTTCACAAAGAATTAACCATTCCTGCTATCCCTTCAACCTTAGATTGCCTCACTTAATAACAATCAAAGAGACTGTGGATGATGCGACCAAGTTGGCACCATACCGTCCTATGCACCCGGACTTCCTGACAATTCGAAATAAGATCAGCACACAGTTCGTCCTCATTTAGTGAGCAATCCATTGGAGGGAGCCTGTCGAACACTCTCCTGAGCTCACCAAAGAACACATACGAAATTTATTGAAATATTAGGACATTCGAGTGAGGCGGTTTAAAAAGATTAGCAAGACAAAGAACTAAACCCTCCGTAAATTCGTCCTTACTCGGTACACTGAGGAAATGTTTACCGACACAGGCTCGATATGATCAGCCACTGTGTTTGTCGTTTCCGTGGCTTCTAAAATCAAATACCTATGAGTCGCGAGAATGCCTCGATTACGCCGATGAATGTCTTTCTTTGCCTCCATATCGAAATACACGATGACATTTCGGATAAACCCCAGATTGATTCTTGGAAGGACCAGCCACGAACTGGCAAGATTCATTTCCAGAAATTCGATCATATTCTGCACATCTTCACCAATCTGCCATTCTACCCTTTGCCATGAAAAGTAGGTATTGAGGTAAGAGAGGGAAAAACCTCTACTTTCATCGAATCATCCATATCGCCCTTCCTGGCCACGTTTGATCATTTCCCGGGAAATATCGATGGCGATCAAACGAATATTTCAGGCCATCATTTCTGGAAAATTATGCAAAATTGTTAAGAGAATTGAACAGGTTTTCTCTTCGTTGAAACCGACCCCGCATCAGATAGGTAAACGCTTGGCGTCCCGATTGGCTTGCATCACTTCCCGCAGGAGTCGGTCTTTTTGCCTTTGAAATGAAATCGAGAAAAAATCTTGTTTCATTGATGGTCATAACTTCCACAACCTTTCTGTGAAAAAGGCTATAGAAGGTGTGTCGGATTTGAGGAACCAGATCGACCATTGATCCGGAATCCTCCTGTTTGGCCAACAGCTCAAGCCGTGATTGCAATAACTATTTTTATCTACGACTCTAAAACCATGCCTGACCCCACCCGAATCAGATTCCGAATATAAATGGTATATTCAAAGGAATTTCTTGGTGTACTTGTCATGGGAAAAATAAGGAAACGGATGAATATTCACCGTTTGAGATAGACTCCCTCCTCCAATATCGATACAACGGAAGGCACATCTCCCCGTCCTTCAAGAAAGATGCAGAACCATGGCACCCTGTTCTCTATGGCACCTTAAAATTCAAGAAAAAGGAGATGTGAGCTCAAAAGCATTCTAACAGACCTCACCGTCCGGCAGAGAAGGCCCTAACAAAGACAAGAGAACGAACTCTCGAAAATTTTTTGTAGTCCTGATTCGATGGAAGAAAAATCAAATAATAACCATCGGAAAGACAATCATGTTCATGCCGCAGTATCCGACATACCCATGAGGCCCCATTAACGGGGAGCCAACATTTTCAAATGAGCCAACAAAGCCGCAGGAATATCGTTTAACGGAAGAATTTTGTCCACTCCTCCAGCCTTAATGGCCTCTTTGGGCATCCCAAAAACGACACAGGATGCTTCATCCTGGGCAAAGTTATATGCTCCGGCCTGTTTCATTTCGACCATTCCCACAGCTCCGTCACTCCCCATGCCGGTCAGAATTACCCCGAGACTATTCCCTCCGGCATACCGGGCGACCGATCGAAACATGACGTCCACGGATGGACGAAAACGGTTGACCTGCGGCTCTTGATTAAGTGAGACATAATAGCGGGCACCGCTCCGGCGAAGTTCCATATGAAAATTACCCGGCGCCAACAAGGCCTGTCCGGGCATGACGCTGTCACCTTCACGAGCTTCTTTCACGTGAATCTGACACAGGTCATTCAGCCGATTGGCAAACGATTTGGTAAATTGTTCGGGCATATGCTGTGTCATAATAATGGGTGGGGTATTCGGTGGCAGCACCTCCAATAATTCCCGGAGCGCTTCGGTCCCACCCGTAGACGCCCCGATAGCGATAATCGTGTCAGTTGTCTTAATCATTGCGGATTGGGCAGCCAGCACTTTAATCCGTTCAGTACAGTCGGCCGGTGGAGTTCGTCTTTTCACGCTGGCCTGGGCCGCGATTTTCACTTTGCTAATGATTTGATGACCTAAGTCCGACAGGCCATGCTGAATATCCACCGTGGGCTTCGTCACAAAATCCACCGCACCGGCTTCCAAGGCCTGTAACGTGGTCGCCGCGCCTTGTTCAGTCAAGGAACTCACCATCACCACAGGCATAGGGCGCGCGGCCATGATTTTCTGCAAAAAGGTGAGTCCATCCATTTTTGGCATTTCCACATCCAGGGTCAGGACATCAGGGTGAAGGGCTTTCATCTTATCCCTGGCGACATACGGGTCAGGAGCGGTTCCGACCACCTCGATTTCAGAATCTTGCGATAAAATCTCCGTCATAACATTCCGAATCAACGCCGAGTCATCAACAATCAACACGCGGATTTTTTTACCATTCATAGTGATCCCCCTAATTCAGAAAAGAGTAACCAGTGAGGAGTCAACAATAAAAAGAAGATGGTCTGTTCTCTGGACATTCTTCTCTCCTCACGCCTTACTCCATGCACTTCTCGTGTTTTCTCAAAAAAGTGTGACATCGGACTGCACAGGAGCATGTTGAAGCTTCCTTCGATACTGCACCTCTTCTTGTGCGATTGAACTCGCCACCACACGGTCGAGCTTTTTCATGAGTACTTTCCCCGAATCGGTGAAATAGTACACCTTCCGCGGACAAACATCTCCGACATCCGCCTTAATAGGCGACAGACCTTCCTGTTCCAAAAAGGCGAGAGCCCAAGCGGTATTTTGAGCCCCAATATCAATGGTGCCATCATAAATTTTCCCCCCGCCAAAAACCTTCGCTTCAAGCCGCTCCTTTTTCCCGCCACGTTTAAAAATATCGTTCATCAGCATTTCCATGGCAAAACTCCCATATCGTCCTGAATCCGCCCAATTATCGTGTCCTTCAGTATTGGAAGGTGCGGCTAACATAAAATGATTCATCCCTCCCACGCCGGCTTCTGGATCCCGCAAACACACCGAGATACAGGAACCTAATACCGTATAAACAACTTTGGGTTCCCGGCTTACAAAATATTCGCCTGGGAGAATGACGGCCACTTCATAGGGGAAGCGGGTATCCTGCATCCGCCGAATATGCCCAAATTCCATCAGTCCTGTCGATGACATAATTTCCTTAAGGTACGGAGAGAACAGTCAGAACCAGGAGAAACGTGATGAAGATTTCCACTTCCCCACTTCTCCCTACTTACCCTTCACCCCCTACTCCTCACTCTTCACGCTGACCGGTTTTTGATAAATGGTTGGGCGCAGATACCTAAATTGATGATCGATCCATTGCAAGCTTTCGGAATGCCCGATAAACAAATATCCACCAGGGCGGAGATATCGGAAAAACTTATTCATGAGTTTGGCTTGTGTAGGACGATCGAAATAAATCATCACATTCCGACAAAAAATCACATCCAGTTGACTGCGTATAGGAAATGTCGGATCCATCAAATTTATCCGTCGAAAGGCCACAAGGCGCGCGATCTGAGGGCGCACCTGTAGTTTCCCTTCTTGCGGGCCTTTCCCACGGAGAAAATGTCGCTTCACAAGATCATTGGAAAGTTGCCTCACCCGCTCCTCCTCATAGATACCCGAAGAGGCCTTTGCCAACACCCGTGTAGAAATATCGGACGCAAGAATTTTTATGTCCCATCGATTGATATCGGCAATAGCATCGAACAAGGTCATGGCAATCGTATAGGGTTCTTCCCCGGAAGAAGACGCGGAAGACCAAATCCTCAAAGTCTTGGCCGGTTGCATTTCTGGAAGAATCTGTTCGCGGAGAAAATCAAAATGCACAGGCTCCCGATAAAAATCAGTTTTATTCGTTGACACAAGATCCAACAACTTCATCAACTCTTCTTCTCCACCTTCCCCGCTCACACGGTCGTAATACGCCTGATAGGAGGAAAGCTGAAGATCCCGAAGACGTTTTCCCAAACGAGAAACTAAAAGCGTTTTTTTCGGGGCATCGAGGGTAATACCGACCTGCTGATAAATTAAGTATTTAAACTGTTCAAATTCTTTATCACTCAACGTTGTCGTCATCATATCGTCCTTTATCGTCAATTGATCCAAACCAAACAGGGAGAGGATTGATAGAGGAGTGAAAAGTAAGGATTCAAAGAACCCCTCACACCTCCTTTACGCCTTGCTTCTCACCCTCCTGGACCCCATAAAAACAGAACCCCATGGACTACATAGAACGAAAAAAGGATCCCCCAAAATCTTAATTGCATCATATGCCTAAGGAGGCGATGCCAAGTGACTCTCCCTACATCCACCAACCCCATCCCATTTCCACGCTTCCGGATTTCAAGCACTATATTGGTGGCTCCCAATCTTATCGTGATCCCCGTGAAGTCCATGTGCACACGAGGTTTCGGCATATTCTGGGGACCACCATTGCCAGACTGTTCCGTCAACTATTCATTTCCGA